>CAZCJT010000710.1:0-1500 GCA_964498565.1 uncultured Acidimicrobiaceae bacterium | reverse complement strand
CGATGGATCCGGGTTGAAGCGTTGAATACAACGACGGGCTCGGCGCCGGGGCGGGTCGACTCCCCGCCGACATCGACCACGTCGGCTCCCTCGGCCAGCAGGGCCCGCCCGCGCGCCACCGCAGCCTCCGGGTCGCCCCAGGAGCCACCGTCGGAGAACGAGTCCGGGGTGACGTTCAGGACGCCCATGACCAACGGTCGCATCGGCCGCCCACCCTACCGATGCCCCTCCGAGGCGGGCCGGGCTGGACGCCGGTCCGAGGTGCCCGGCTATGGTCGACGGCCGGTGGAGTGACGAAGTCCGGTGAGATCCCGGCACTGACCCGCAACGGTGATGCCATGGCCCCCGGGCCGTGGTCGAGTCCGGTCGAACCCTCCTCCGAGCGAACCACGTGACCCTCGAGGCAAGGGGTTGGTTCGACCGGCAGCCCCTGTCGATCGAGCGCACCGGACCTCGACGACAGGAGGAGAACCGATGAGATCCCCCAAGCGGAACCCGCTGCTGGCCGTGCTGGCGGCGCTCGCCCTCGTGCTGGCGTCCTGCGGCGACGACGACGGCGACGTGGCCACCAGCGGCGATGCCGCCGAGGTGACCACCGAGCCCGGGACCGAGACCGACACGGAGACCGAGACCGCCGCCGACGACGAGGCCACCTTCCCGGTCACCGTCACGGTCGGCGGCACCGACGCCACGATCGAGGCCCGGCCCGAGTCCATCGTCGTGCTGTCGCCCACCGGCACCGAGATGCTCTTCGCCATCGGCGCCGGTGACCAGGTCGTCGCCGTCGACGACTTCTCGAACCACCCGGCCGAGGCGCCGGTCACCGACCTGTCGGCCTACGACCCCAACCTCGAGGCGATCATCGCCGAGGACCCCGATCTGGTCGTGCTCTCCGACGACACCAACGACGTCGTCAGCGGCCTCGCCGCCGTCGACGTGCCGACGATCGTCCTCGACGCCGCCACCACGCTCGACGACACCTACGCCCAGATCGAGGCGCTCGGCGCCGCCACCGGCCACATCGGCGACGCCGCCGAGGTGGTGGCGAACATGCAGTCCGACATCGAGGCGCTGGTGGCCGACCTGCCGGCGCGGGACGAGCCGCTGACCTACTACCACGAGCTCGACGACACCTACTACAGCATCACGTCGGACACCTTCATCGGCGAGCTCTACGCGCTGGCCGGCCTGGAGAGCATCGCCGACGACGCCGAGGGCGCGGCCGACGCCGGCGGGTACCCGCAGCTGTCGGCCGAGCACATCATCGCCTCGGACCCCGACCTCATCCTCCTGGCCGACACCAAGTGCTGCGGCCAGGACGCAACGACGGTCACGGCCCGGCCGGGCTGGGGCGAGATGACCGCCGTCCAGGAGGGCCGGATCGTGGAGCTCGACGACGACATCGCCTCCCGCTGGGGCCCCCGGATCGTGGACCTCCTCGAGGTGATCATCGAGGCGACGGCCGGCGTCGAAGCCGGCGCCGCGGGCTGAGGCACACCG
>CAZCJT010000709.1:0-1504 GCA_964498565.1 uncultured Acidimicrobiaceae bacterium | reverse complement strand
ACCGCAGGGCTGGCTGGCATGGGGCCGGACGGTACCGGCCGGCCCGGCCGACCCCGCGGGCAGAGCGGGCTGCGGCGCCGTCAGTAGTTCGACGGGAGGAGCTCGGAGAAGGCGCCGTAGAAGACGAACAGGCTGACCGCGAAGATCGGCGCGCCGAGCAGGTAGGCGGGCCA
Source organism: uncultured Acidimicrobiaceae bacterium (assembly GCA_964498565.1). Taxonomy (GTDB): domain Bacteria; phylum Actinomycetota; class Acidimicrobiia; order Acidimicrobiales; family Salinilacustritrichaceae; genus Salinilacustrithrix. The sequence continues at coordinate 1,331 of CAZCJT010000709.1, read as the reverse complement.
GCGACGCCACAACCGGGAGAGCGCGTAGAAGGCCAGCCAGATGGCCGCGGTCACCGCCCCCCACCGCACGGCCGGACCGGCGTCGCGCGAGTCGGCGCCATCGAGGCTGTCGAGCTCCACCGGCTCGACGTCGTCGACGTCGGCATCGCCGCCCTCGACGTCCTCGTCGGCGAGCTCGTCGAGGGAGTCCTCCGCCGGCCGGGGCGGTGAGGCGGGAGCCGGCTCGTCCACGAGGAGGGCCGAGACGATGATGCGCTGGCGGGCGGAGTACTTGGGGTGGCAGGAGGTCAGCGTGAGGCGGTCGTCGCCCTGGTCCTCGATGACCTCGACCTGGCTGGGGAGCACGATCTCGGTGCCCGACACCTCGTAGCGGAACGTGCCCTGCAGCGTCGTGACGACGATCTCGTCGCCCGGCGCCAGCTCGTCCACCCGGTGGAACGGCTGGCCGTAGGTGGTGCGGTGCCCGGCGATCGCCGAGTTGCCCGGCTGGCCGGGCAGGGGCGTGTGGGGATAGTGGCCGGGGCCGTCCTTCAGGTCGTCACGGCTGACCCCTTCGACCACGATCTGATCGACCCCGATCTTCGGGATCGAGATGCGGGCGACGGCCTCGCCGTCGTCGGGCGGGGGAGCCGGCGCTGCGGTGGTGGTCGTGGTGCTGCGCGCCGGCCGCTCGCCGGCCTCGGTGGTCGTGGTGGTCGTCGTCGACGTGGTCGTCGTGGTGTCGAGCAGGGCGGCGAAGTCGTCCTGGAGGCCGTCCTGGGCCCGGGCATGGGCGAGGCCGGTTCCCCAGAGCTGGTAGGCGACGAAGAGCAGCACGAGCGTGCCCGACCAGATGAGGATCCGCCCCACGCCGCTGAGCACCCGGGCGAGCCGCATCCGGCGAGCGTAGGGGAGCCGTGCCTTGGTCGGGTTCTCGGGGCGTCGGTACCGTTGGGCGGTGGCCGATGCTCGCCCTCCTGCGGTCGGCTCGGCGGTGCGCATGTCCGATGCCGTCGTCCTGCTCGACCGCTTCCCCGCGCTCGCCGGCGTCGACCTCGACGTGGCGCGGGGCGAGATCGTGCTGCTGCGCGGGCCGAACGGCGCCGGCAAGACGACGCTGCTGCGCACGTGCGCCGGCCTGGCCCGGGTCGTGCAGGGCACCGTCGAGGTCCTCGGTTCCGACGTCGTCGCCAACCCCCGTTCGGTCCGACGCCGGGTCGGGATGCTGAGCCACCAGGACGGCCTCTACGCCGACCTCACCGTCGAGGACAACGTCCACTTCTGGGCTCGGGCCGCCGGCGCGGATCTCGCCGATGCCCGGGCCGCCCTGGCCCGGTGCGAGCTGGACGGGC
>CAZCJT010000708.1:0-1508 GCA_964498565.1 uncultured Acidimicrobiaceae bacterium | reverse complement strand
CCTCGAGCAGCTCGGCCGCGGTCGGACGGCCGTGGAGCCCGGCACGGTCCTCCGCGTCCGGGAGCGGGCGGGCGACGGCGGCGGCGAGCGCCTCCGGTTCGAGGAGCAGCAGCAGGTCGTGCTCGTTCTCGCACACCCGCCGCCCGATCGACGCCAGCTCCATCGAGCGGGACAGGCCCTCCAGGTGGGCCCGGGCCTGCATGATGCAGATGATCCCCCACTTCAGCGTTCCCAGGACCTCCCACCAGCGGGCCACGTCGCGGTCGACGGGACGGCCGGACGCCTCGGCGTAGGCGTCGAAGAGCTCGTCGTAGTGGCCCACCCCGGCAACGGGGAGCTCGCTGCCGAACCGCCACGCCCGGGTGCACAGCCAGCCCAGGTCCTCCATCGGGTCGCCGATGTGCGCGAGCTCCCAGTCGATGACCGCCTCGAGCCCGTCGGGGCCGACCATGAGGTTGCCGAGCCGGAAGTCACCGTGGACGATGGCGTCGCCACCGGTGCGGGGCCGGTTCTGCTCGAGCCAGCCGAAGGCGTGCTCGAAGGTGGGGTGGGGGTCGCCGACGTCGTCGAGGACCTGGCGGTACTGGGCGACCTGGTCAGCGCGCTCGAGACCCGGCACTGCGTCGGTCGGGATCGAGTGGATGGCGGCCAGGGCCCGGCCGCAGTCACCGGCGAGGCGGCGACGGGCATCGGCGAAGTCGTCGTCGCGCAGGATCTTGCGGGCGATGGTCTCGCCCTCCACGAACCGGGAGACCAGGTACCCGGCGCCCAGCTCCCCCGGCTCACCGGACGCGCTGACCAGCGGGGGCACCGGGACGCCGGCCCGGGCCGCAGCCCGCAGCATCGTCGCCTCGATGGCCATGGCGCCGGTGCGGGGAGACCCGCTGCGCTCGCGCTGGAGGATGAACCGGTCGCCCCCCGCCTCGAAGGACCAGGTCTCCCGGGATGCCCCGCCGGTGAGGCGCCGCATGGCACCGACCTCGAGCGACGGGTCGTCGAGGACACGACGGAGCAGGTCCTGCAGGCGGTCTCCGAGCTCGTCCGGGGTCACGCCTGGATCCTGCCAGTGCGGGCTGGCCCGGTGCGCCTACCCGCAGGCAGCGCGCGTGGCGGGGTACGGGTTGACCGCACCGCCGTGGTTGGGGTGGATCTCGAAGTGCAGGTGCGGCATGCCCCGTGCGTTGCCCGAGTCGCCGACGTAGCCGATGACGGTGCCGGCCGAGACCCGACCCGAGGCGCCGTACCGGGACAGGTGGGTGCCGTAGTAGTAGTGCCCGTTGTCGCCGGACAGGTGGAACGACAGGCCGCCGACGGAGTTGCCGCGATGGCTGACGGTGCCGGACACGGGGGCCACGACGGGCACGCCGATGTCAGCCATCATGTCGACGCCCTTGTGGGCCCGGCCTCCGGAGCGGGGGTAGCCCCAGGAGTCGATGAAGGAGTGCGGGCCGGCGACGGGGCACACCATGCCGCCGCCGCTGGACGTCTGCGGGGCCGGAGCGGGAGCC
>CAZCJT010000707.1:0-1514 GCA_964498565.1 uncultured Acidimicrobiaceae bacterium | reverse complement strand
CCAGCACGGCACCGCCGTTGCAGACGAAGTCGGGCAGGGCGGCGACCCGGTTGGCCCGCAACGCCGCCAGGCCGCCCACCGTGTAGGGCACGTTGGCGGCGGGGGCGACGACCTCGGCCTGGACGCGGCCGGCGAGCTCGGCGTCCAAGACCCCGACCCGCGCGCCCGGGACCAGCACGTCGACCCGCAGTTCGTGGAGCTCCCGGGGCAGGTGCACGTCGAGGCCGAGGTGGTGGACGAAGGACTCGCCGTGTTCGGCCCGGGCCTGGACCAGCTCGTCGACGTCGAACCCCGACGCCCTGGCCACCGCACCTCGCAGCGTCGACACGGCGACGAGGCGGCCCCCACGGCGCACGACCTCCCGCGCCACACCGTGGCCGACCTTGCCGAAGCCCTCGAGCGCCACGGTCCGGCCCTCCAGCGTGCCCAGCCAGGCCTCGGCGGCCGCCACCACCCCCCGGCCGGTCACCAGCTCCTCGAAGCCGATGCCGTCGACCACCTCGTCGAACACCGACGGCGTGCCGTCCTCGAGCGGCGCGAAGTCGGCCGTGGTGGTGCCGAGGTCGGCGCCGGTGCGGAACGTCCCCGCCTGCACGAGGGGGCGGACCTCGTCGCAGTACCGCTCGAGCGTCTGGGCCCGGCTGTCGAGCAGCCGGGGTCGGATCCCCCCCTTGGCCCCGCCGGTGCGCCCCTCGAACACCGCCAGCTTGTAGGTCATGGCCCGGGCCAGGAGCGCCAGCTCGTCGACGGTGACGTCGTCGACCATGCGGGTGCCGCCCGCCGCCGGCGACACGACCTCCGGATCCATGTCGAACACGATCTCGCCGTCGACGGAGCGGAGGTGGTGGACCTGCACGCCGGCGAGGCTACGGGCAGGATGGTGCCGTGACCGAGGGCGTCCGATGACCGAGCCACTGGACCCGCTGGCGGCCGACGAGGTGCTGCGGCGGGCCGCCGAGATCAGTGCCGAGGACCACCCCGTGCCCGTCCACGGCGGCTACGACCGGCGCTCGCTCACGGATGCGGCGTCGGAGGTCGGCATCGACCGGCGGGCCGTCGAGCTCGCCCTGGCCGAGCACGACGCCGGCATCCTCCGGCCCGCCGACGCGAGGGGCGGCCTGCTCGGGCCGTCGCGAGTCCTCGAGACCCGGGTGGTGTCCCGAACCGTGCCTGAGTCGAGCGGGCACATCACCCACTGGCTGCGCTCGCAGCTGCTCCACCGGGACGAGCGCCACGGCTCGGCCGAGGTCTGGCGGCCGCGGGACGACCTGGGAGCCAAGCTGCGCCGGAAGGTCGACGCCCGCACGTCGCGCAAGGTCCGCCTCGGCGACGTCGACGCCGTCGAGGCCTCGGTGGTCGACTGCGGCGAGGGACGCAGCCTGGTCCGCCTCGAGGTGGTCTTCGACGACATGCGCCGCGGGCTGCGGACCGGCGTGGTCATCGTCCCCGCGTCGGTGACCCCGGTGCTCGGCGTGGCCGCCGCCGTGCTCACCGACCCCTGGGTCGCCCTCGCC
>CAZCJT010000706.1:0-1514 GCA_964498565.1 uncultured Acidimicrobiaceae bacterium | reverse complement strand
CTCGGCCTCGCGGATGCCGCCCGGCGGCCGGTGGCCGAGCTCCCGTACGGGCACCGCAAGGTCCTCGAGATCGGGTGCGCGGTGGCCACGCGCCCGTCGCTGCTCCTCCTCGACGAGCCCGCCGCCGGCCTGCACGGCGTCCAGAGCGAGTGGGTGGCCCAGGCCATCGCCGCCCTGCGCACCGAGCTGGGCATCACCGTCGTGGTCATCGAGCACGACGTCGGCCTGGTGCGCTCGGTGTCGGACCGCATCTACGTCCTCGACTTCGGCCGCCTGCTCACCGAGGGCCGGCCCGACGAGGTCCTGGCCCGGCCCGAGGTGATCGAGGCCTACCTGGGCCAGGCGATCGAGCCCGGCGCGGTGGCGACGTGAGCACGGCGCTGGCCGTCCGTGGCCTGCGGGCCGGCTACGGCGGGGTGCCGGTCATCGACGGCATCGACCTCGAGGTCGCCGACGACGCCTTCGTCGCCGTGGTCGGCGCCAACGGCGCCGGCAAGACCACCACCCTGCGGGCCGTGATGGGCCTCGCCGAGGTGTTCGCCGGCACCGTCGAGCTCGGCGGTGCGCCGATCACCGACCAGCGCACGAGCGATCGGGTCCGGGCCGGGCTCGCCCTGTCCCCGGAGGGACGAGCGGTGTTCCAGTCCCTCAGCGTCGAGGAGAACCTGCTCACCGGTGCCGCCGCCGGCGCCCGGTGGGGCGAACGCGCCGATGCCCTGGCCCGCGTCTACGAGCGACTGCCCCGCCTCGGCGAGCGGCGCACCCAGGCGGCCGGCACCCTGTCGGGCGGGGAGCAGCAGCAGCTGGCCGTGGGGCGGGCGCTGATGAGCGACCCGAAGGTCCTCCTCGTCGACGAGGCATCGCTGGGCCTGGCGCCGGTCATGGTCGACCGGGTCTTCGAGATCCTGGCCTCGATCCACGCGTCCGGCACCGCGGTCGTCGCGGTCGAGCAGAACATCCGCATCAGCGCCGTGGCCACCGAGATCGTCGTCCTGGAGCACGGGACGATCACCGACCGAATCCCCGCCGACGAGGTGGAGCACGGATTGCACGAGGCCGCCAAGGCGGCGTACTTCGGAACAGGAGGGGCGTAGATGGCAGAGACCGAATCCACGACGACCACCGAGGAGGCCACCCCGGTGGTCGACTGGCGGGCGCTGCGCGAGCTGGTGAGCGACGACGTCGTCGAGCACGGGCGCCGCCGCCGCGGCGTGGCCCTCACCGTGGCGCTGGTCGCCTGGATCGCCGCGTTCGTCCTCATCTGGACGACCTGGGACCAGATCGCCGCCCGTGACGTCGTGGCCGACCAGCTCCCGTTCCTGGCCAGCGGCGGGCTGGGCTCCATCGTGCTCGCGATCATCGGGGGCGCCGCCCTCGTCGTCGCCTTCCTGCCCGGCAGCTCCGCGCCGCGCTGAACGGCCCCACCACGAGCGCGCCACCGGCTCAGGCGCCGGCCATGACCTCAAGCCGGTCGGCGAGGCGGTGCAGCAGCCGGGCGACGGTGGCCAGCTCGT
>CAZCJT010000705.1:0-1515 GCA_964498565.1 uncultured Acidimicrobiaceae bacterium | reverse complement strand
CCGGCCGGCGGCCCCGCCGCATCGTGTCGTGGGCCGGTCCGTGGCCGGTGGACGAGCGCTGGTGGGACCCCGAGCGCCGCTCCCGCCGGGTCCGCCTCCAGGTCGTCACCGATGACGGCGCCGCCCACCTGGTCGTGCTCGAGGGCGGCGCCTGGTCGATCGCCGCCACCTACGACTGATGTGGAAAGGCCCCGTTCCCTTCGCGCCGAGTGACCATCGGCGGTCGATCGGCCCGCAAGGAACCGTCGATCACCCGGCAGACTCATGCGGTGAGCCGCCGCCCCCGCCGCACCTCCACCGCCGAGGGCCGCGAGCTGATCGCGCTCCTGGCGATGGCGACGGCGCTGACCGCCCTCGGCATCGACCTCATGCTGCCGGCGTTCGACGAGATCCGGGCCGACTTCGACCTCGGCGCCGGCTCCACCGCGGTCACCGGCCTGGTCACGGCGTACTTCGTCGGGCTCGGGGTCGGCACCGTCTTCTACGGCCCCCTCGCCGACCACAAGGGCCGGCGCTGGACCATGCGCCTCGGCCTGGCCATCTACCTGGCCGGCGCGCTCCTGGCCGCCGTCGCGCCCACGCTGCCCATGGTCCTCGCCGCCCGGTTCCTGTGGGGGATGGGTGCCGCCGGTCCGCGGGTCGTGGCCCTCGCCATCGTCCGGGACCGCTTCGAGGGCGACGCCATGTCCCGCACGATGTCCTCGCTGATGGCCGTGTTCCTGCTCGTGCCCGTGGTGGCGCCCACGCTCGGTGCCGTCCTGCTCGAGGTGGCGCCGTGGCGGTGGCTGTTCGTGCTCTGCGCGGCGAGCGCGGTCCTGGTGGCGCTGTGGACGCAGCGCCTGCCCGAGACCCTGGCGGCCGAGCACCGCATCCCCGACCTGCGCTTCCACCGGGTGAAGGCGGCGGCCGGACTCGTCGTCTCCAGCCGCACCGCGGTGGCCTACACCGCGGCCACCGTCGCCCTCTACGGCGTGTTCACCTCCTACCTCGGGTCGTCGGAGGCCATCGTCGGCGAGTCCCTCGGCCGTGAGGACCAGTTCCCCTTGATCTTCGGTGCGCTGGCCGGCTCGATGGGTGTCGCCGCCGTGCTCAACGGGCGCATCGTGTCCCGGTTCGGGACGGCGTCGATGGTGCGGGGTGCGCTCTCCGTCTACGCCGTCACGACGGTCGTGCTGCTCGGCCTCTCGGTCGCCACCGACGGCCGGCCCGGGCTGTGGACGTTCCTGCCCGTCATGGCGCTGCTGCTGGCCAGCCACGCCCAGCTGCTCCCCAACCTCAACACCCTGGCGATGGCCCCCATGGCCTCCGTGGCCGGCACGGCCTCGTCGGTGATCGGCGCCGCGCAGCTCACCATCGGCGCGGTGCTCGGCGGCGTGCTCGATCGGTTCTTCGACGGCACGATCCTGCCGCTCTCCATCGGCTTCGCCATCGCCGCGGCCTGCACGGTGGCGACCGTCACCGTGGCTCGCCGGGTCCCCGACGCACCCGTCGACGCCGCCGGCCTCGCCGCCGAAC
>CAZCJT010000704.1:0-1519 GCA_964498565.1 uncultured Acidimicrobiaceae bacterium | reverse complement strand
GCCGGCCGGGCCGGACCAGCGCCTCCCAGCGACCGTCGCCGACCGGCTCGAGCAGCAGCACCTCGACGGCGCCGCCGGTGGCCTTGCGCAGGTGGAGCCGGGCCCGCAGCACCCGGGTGGTGTTGACCACGACCACGTCACCGGGGCCGAGCAGGTCGGGGAGGTCGGTCACGGTCTGGTGGCGCGCCTCGCCACCGGCGCCGCCGTCGACGAGCATGCGCGCGGCGTCGCGCGGCTCGATGGGCGACTGCGCGATGGCGGCGTCGGGAAGCTCGTAGTCGAACCGGGCGGTCTCCACGTCGGGCGACGCTACGGGGCGCTCACTCGAACAGCGCGGCGGGACCGTCCGTCTGGGCCGAGCTCGGCGGCACGAGGCCCAGGTGCTCCCAGGCGCCGGCGGTGCACACGCGGCCCTTGGGTGTGCGCATCAGCAGGCCCTGTTGGATGAGGAAGGGCTCGTAGACGTCTTCGACGGTCTCGGTCTGCTCGCCGACGCTGATGGCCAGTGTCGACAACCCGACCGGCCCACCGCCGAAGCGCTCGCAGATGGCCGACAGGATGGCGCGGTCGACCTTGTCGAGCCCCCGCTCGTCGACGCCGAAGGTGGCCAGGCCGAGCGATGCGGTGGCCTGGTCGATGGTGCCGTCGCTGCGGACCTCGGCGTAGTCGCGGACCCGGCGCAGCAGCCGGTTGGCGATGCGGGGCGTGCCCCGGGCCCGGCGGGCGATCTCGGTGGCGCCCGAGTCGTCGAGCACCACGTCGAGGATGGTGGCGGCCCGGGCGACGATGGCCTCGAGCTCCAGCGACGTGTAGAAGTCGAGGCGCTCGACCAGGCCGAAGCGGTCGCGCAACGGGCCGGTGATGGCGCCGGTGCGGGTGGTGGCGCCGATGAGCGTGAACGGCGGCAGGTCGAGGCGGATCGACCGGGCCGCCGGTCCCTTGCCGATGACGATGTCGAGCTGGAAGTCCTCCATCGCCGGGTAGAGCACCTCCTCGACGGCGCGGGGCAGGCGGTGGATCTCGTCCACGAAGAGCACGTCGCCCTCCTCGAGCTGGGTGAGGATGGCGGCCAGGTCGCCGGCCCGCTCGATCGCCGGACCCGACGTGGGCACGTGGCGCACCCCCATCTCGTTGGCCACGATGGCGGCCAACGTCGTCTTGCCGAGACCGGGCGGCCCGGCGAACAGGAGGTGATCGACGGCCTGGCCCCGCCGGCGGGCGGCTTCCAGGATGATGCCGAGGTGCTCCTTGAGCCGGGCCTGGCCCACGAAGTCGGCCAGCGTGCGGGGGCGCAGGCCGCTCTCGTCGACGACCTCGTCGACCGCCTGGCCGGGGTCGAGCAGCTCCTCCCTCACCGGACCGGCCTCATCGGGACACGGCCAGTCGCTGCAACGCGTGCTTGAGCAGGGCGGCGGCATCGTCGCCGTCGGGCAGGTCGGCCAGCACGTCGCGGATCTCGTCCAGGCCGTAGCCGAGGCCGGCGAGGGCCTCTCGCACGTCGGCCCGGGCCGCGGCTCCC
>CAZCJT010000703.1:0-1519 GCA_964498565.1 uncultured Acidimicrobiaceae bacterium | reverse complement strand
CGCACCATCGACCCCGACCTGGTGGTCGCCGTCGAGCTGGCCGGCCGGCTGCGGGTCAACCCGGCCGGTGCCGTCGCCACGGTGCAGCTGGAGCCCAGCCTGCGCCTCGAGCTCGTCGAGGGCGGCATCGTCGACTTCGGCGACGCGTCGGACCTCGACGCCAAGGTCGAGGCGTTCCGCACGGTCCACGCCCGCGTCGACCGCACCTGCATGGCGGTCATCGACCTCACGGTGCCGACCCACCCCGTGGTCACCCGGGACCGAGGCTGCTGACGTGGCGGTTGACCGTCCGCAGGCGACGCTCGTACCCTCTCGACCCGTACCTCAGATCGAGGGTGCGTCGCCCTCGACCTCGACTCGAACCTCACATCCCGGGCGGTCCGTGCCGCCCGGTGCGCCGCGCCTGGTGGCGGCGGCACCATCACCCGACCTGGGCCGCGACCACGCGTACCCTGCACCGAGCGGTCGTCCCCCGAAGACCGACGGCTGACCCTGGAGGAATCTCGACTCATGGCTGCGAACCCGCAGAACTACCTGGCCGTCATCAAGGTGGTCGGCATCGGCGGCGGTGGCGTCAACGCGGTCAACCGCATGATCGACGCCGGGCTCAAGGGCGTCGAGTTCATCGCCGTCAACACCGACGCCCAGGCCCTCCTGATGTCCGACGCGGACGTGAAGCTCGACATCGGCCGTGAGCTCACCCGTGGGCTCGGCGCCGGGTCCGACCCCGAGGTCGGCAAGCAGGCCGCCGAGGAGCACCGCGAGGAGATCGAGGAGGTCCTCCGCGGCGCCGACATGGTGTTCATCACCGCGGGCGAGGGCGGCGGCACCGGCACCGGCGGCGCCCACGTGGTGGCCGAGATCGCCAAGTCCCTCGGCAGCCTCACGATCGGCGTGGTCACCCGGCCCTTCGCCTTCGAGGGCCGCCGCCGCTCGGTCCAGGCCGAGCAGGGCATCCAGAAGTTGAAGGAGAAGGTCGACACCCTCATCGTCATCCCGAACGACCGGCTCATCACCGTGTCGAACGAGAAGACGTCGATGCTGAACGCCTTCAAGATGGCCGACGAGGTCCTGCTCCAGGGCGTCCAGGGCATCACCGACCTCATCACCACGCCCGGCCTGATCAACACCGACTTCGCCGACGTGAAGATGATCATGTCCAACGCCGGTTCGGCGCTGATGGGCATCGGCTACGCCTCCGGCGAGGGGCGTGCGCTCCAGGCCGCCCGCAACGCCATCTCCTCCCCGCTCCTCGAGGCCTCCATCGAGGGGGCCCGCGGCATCCTGCTCACCATCTCCGGCGGCAGCGACCTCGGCCTGTTCGAGGTCAACGAGGCGGCCGAGGTCATCCACGGCGTCGCCCACGCCGAGGCCAACATCATCTTCGGCACCGTGGTCGACGACGACATGGGCGACGAGGTCCGCGTCACCGTCATCGCCGCCGGCTTCGACCGCTTCGACGGCGAGGCGGCCGCACCGGCCCGGGCCCAGCGCGACCCGCTGCGCCCGTCAGGGGGCA
>CAZCJT010000702.1:0-1523 GCA_964498565.1 uncultured Acidimicrobiaceae bacterium | reverse complement strand
CGAGGTCGACGCCACCGGAGACCGGGTGGCCCAGGCCATCGTCCGCCTCGTGGACGCCACCTTGGCCGAGCGGGCCGGGCGCATCGACTCCTCCACCGCCCGCCACGTCGCCGAGGCCCGCCTGCGCGACCTCGGCATCCGGGCGGTCGGCTGGCGCCACCTGCTCGAGGATGCGCTGGGGCTGGTGGCGGCGAGCTGAACCCCCTGTGACCGAGGTCATCTGGTCCATCAAGCAACTGCTTGATAGAGTTAGCACAGACCCCCCGAGACCACCACAGGAGCGATCTGCAGTGAGCACCATCATGACCACCGTGACCCAGTACGAGGACAAGGCCCTCGAGCTCGTCGTCAAGGTCCAGGACGAGGTCCTCGGCTACGTGAAGCAGGCCGTGCAGCTCATCGACGAGCGCCTCCCGACCCTCGACCTGCCCGAGATCGCCGTGCTCGACCAGGTGCCCACCCTCGAGGAGCTGGTCAACACGCAGTTCGCCTTCTCCAAGAAGGTCCTCACCTCGCAGGAGAAGTTCGCCAAGAACGTCGTCAAGGCCGTCAAGCCCCTGACCCGCGACGCCAAGCCGAAGGTGAAGGCCACGCCGAAGGCGGCCTGAGCGCCCGTCACCCACGGACGAACTGCACGGAGGCGGCGCCACGGCGCCGCCTCCGGCGCGTCCGGGCGGCGACGTCAGTCGGCGGCGGTGTTCTGCGCCACGTAGCTGCGGTACACGGCCAGCATCGCCGAGCGCTGCTCGTCGGACAGCCGGGTGTCGGCCCGGATGGAGTCCTCGACGCTGGCGCCCGGCGCCTCGCCGTCGGCCGCCTCGAGCAGGCCGGCCTGGACCAGCAGCGACTCGGCCGACACGTTGAGCGCGGCGGCGATGGCCTTGAGGACCCGCACCGAGGGCGTGTGGAGGCCACGCTCGATCTGGCTCAGGTACGGGTTGGAGACGTTGGCCCGGTCGGCCAGGTCGCGCAGGGAGTACTGGGCCTGCTTGCGCCGCTCACGGATGAACTCGCCGAGGGACTCCAGCTGCTTGCGGGCGGCGTCGTCGAGGTCCATCGCCGGTCGATGCTACCGGCGCGCTTGAACGATCGAGCGCGTGCTGCGTGGATCCCTCACGCCGTCCGGACCGCGCTCAGCGCCGGCGGTTGGTGCGGGCGGTGGGGACCGCGGTGCCCGGGTCCTCCGGCCAGGGATGCTTGGGGTACCGGCCCCGCATGTCGGATCGCACCTGGGCGTAGGCGCCGGCCCAGAAGCTGGCTAGGTCCTGGGTCACCTGCAGGGGACGGCCGGCGGGGGAGAGGAGGTGGAGCACGACGGGCACCCGGCCGCCGCCGACGGCGGGGTTGTCGGTGCTGCCGAACAGCTCCTGCAGCTTCACGGCCAGCACCGGGGGGGCGGTGCCGTAGTCCACGCGGTGGCGTGCGCCGCTCGGCACCGTGAGCCGCTCGGGCGCGAGCTCGTCGACGGCCTGGCGCGCCCTCCAGTCGAGGCCGGCCAGCAGCACCTCGCGCACGTCGACGCG
>CAZCJT010000701.1:0-1531 GCA_964498565.1 uncultured Acidimicrobiaceae bacterium | reverse complement strand
CCCGCCTCGTCGAGGGCGGCGAGCACGGCGCCGTGCCAGGCGGCGCCGGCGATGCCGCCTCCGCCGAGGACGAGCGCGACCGAGACCATGGCCGAAGTCTGCCGCCGGATGGCAAGACCTGCTGTCGACCGGCCGTCGAGCGACAGGAGCACCCGCGAGGAACCGATCGCCGCGGCTGCCTCGTAGCCTCCGGGGATGGCCATCCCGCTGCCCGGCGCCGATCGCACCTGCATCGTCACCGGCGCCTCGTCCGGCATCGGCACCGAGATCGCCCGGCTGCTCGCCGCTCGCGGCCACGGGGTCACGCTCGTGGCCCGCCGCCTCGACCGGCTCGAGATCCTCGCCGCCCAGCTCTCCGACCGCCACGGCATCCGGGCCGAGATCGTGGTCGCCGACCTGACCGAGCCCGACGAGCGCCGCGCCGTGCTGGCCGCGGTCGAGGAGCGCGGCCTCGTCCCCGACGTCCTCGTCAACAACGCCGGCTTCTCCACCGTCGGCCCGGTCGCCCGGGTCGACCCCGGCCGCGAGATCCAGATGCTGCGCACCAACGTCGAGGCCGTCGACCACCTCTGCGCCCTGGTCGCCCCCGGGATGGTCGAGCGGCGCCGGGGTGCGATCCTCAACGTGGCGTCCACGGCCTCGTACCAGCCCCTTCCCGGCCAGGCCGGCTACGCCGCCAGCAAGGCCTTCGTCCGATCGTTCACCACCTCGCTCGCCGGCGAGCTGGCCCCGTTCGGCATCACCGTCACCGCGCTCTGCCCCGGCCCGGTGCGCACCGAGTTCGGCCACGCCTCCGGCATGGACGACTTCACCGACGGCAACCCCCTCCCTGAGGCCATGTGGGTCGAGGTCGCCGACGTGGCCCGCATCGCCGTCGACGCCCTCGACGACGGTCGGCTGGTGAGCATCCCCGGGACCGTCAACCGGCTGGCCGCCGCCGTCGCCAACGTCGTGCCGCGCCAGGTGCTCGTGCCGCTCCTCGCCCGGGCCCACCCGTCCCTCCCGTGACCACACCGGGGGACGGCCAGGCCGAGCTCGACCTGCTGCCGGTCGGCATCGCCCACGTCGACGGCACCGCCACCATCGTCCGGGGCAACGCCATGTTCGCCGAGATGATCGGCCTGCCCCTCGCCGACCTGGTCGGCCGCAACCTGTTCGACTTCGCCGCCGGCGACCTCGGCCGGTACGTGGAGATGTTCCACTTCGGTACCGGCTTCGACGCGCTGATGGGGCCGGTGGCGGTGAGCTACCGGCACACCGACGGTCGGCTGCGCCACAGCGCCCTGTGGGCCCTCAACCACCTCGACCGTCCCGGCGTGGAGGCGATGGTGTGCACCTTCGTCCCCGAGGAGACCACGAGCGGGATGTCCGCCGCGCTGACGTCGATCGCCGAGGGCGAGCACGTCGATGCCACCCTCGAGCTGCTCGCCGCCACGCTGGCCGCCCACCCGTTCCAGTCGCTCGGGTGCTGGCTCGTGCGCGACGACGGGGGGCGGCGGGTCGCCGGCGACCGGGCGATGCCTGACGCGGT
>CAZCJT010000700.1:0-1537 GCA_964498565.1 uncultured Acidimicrobiaceae bacterium | reverse complement strand
GGGTCCGGCCCAGACGGGCCTCGACCGCGCCGCCCGCCAGGCCGCCGCGGGCTATGTCGCCACCGCCCGGTCGGGTGTCCCCGTCCTCCTCCTCGACGACGTGTGCACCACCGGCTCCACGCTGCGTGCTGCTTCCGCCGCCCTCGCCGCTCGGGGGTCCCCGCCGGTCGGGCACCTGGTCGTGGCCCGCACGCCCTGACCCGTCCGGGCGGCGACCACCCACCCGGATGGGCGGAGTCGGTACCATGCCGCACCTAGCGCGTTCGGAGGATCAGCGATGAGCGAGTGGAACAGCGACGACCCGTCGAGCGACGACATCCGCGTGATGATCTGTGACGACCACGCGCTGTTCCGGCGTGGCCTCATCATGGTGCTCGAAGCCGAGGACGACATCGAGGTCGTGGCCGAGGCCGAGGACGGCGATGACGCCGTGGAGAAGGCGGTCGAGTTCGTCCCCGACGTGGTGCTGATGGACGTCCGGATGCCCGGGGTCGACGGCATCGAGGCCACCCGCCGCATCGCCGAGAAGGTCCCCACGGCGAAGATCCTCATGCTCACGGTGAGCGACGAGGAGGAGGACCTCTACGAGGCCATCAAGGCCGGCGCCACCGGGTACCTGCTCAAGGAGGTCTCCATCGAGGAGGTCGCGCCGGCCGCCCGGGCCGTCGTGGCCGGCCAGAGCCTCATCAGCCCTTCGATGGCGTCCAAGCTCCTCGGCGAGTTCTCCAACCTGGCCAAGCGGGCCGAGGAGCGCTCGTCGGTCCCCACGCCCCGGCTCACCGAGCGTGAGCTCGAGGTCCTCCGCCTCGTCGCCCAGGGCAAGTCCAACCGCGAGATCGCCGGCGACCTGTACATCTCGGAGAACACGGTCAAGAACCACGTGCGCAACATCCTCGAGAAGCTGCACCTGCACACGCGCATGGAGGCCGTCATGTACGCCGTGCGCGAGAAGCTCCTCGACATCCCGGGCACCTGAACCGACCCGGCGGCTCAGCCGCCGGCGGTCCGCACGATGAGATCCCGGTAGACCTCCTGGCCCCGGCGGGTCAGGTGGACGCCGTCGTCGATGAGCAGTCCGGGCTCGCTGGCCGACACGGTGTTCCAGTCGGCGAGCAGGACGTTGGGGTGAGCTGCCACCACCCGGAGCACCTCGTCGTTCACCTGGCCCTCCCATCGGCGCGGCACCCGCACCGACACCAGGACCAAGCGCCGCTCGGGCCCGACGGCGGCGACGACCCGCTCCAGCGCACCGGGGGGCGCGGCCCCGTTGTTCCCCAGGTGGGCCACCACGACGGGGGTGAGCCGACCCTCGGCGGCGAAGGCCTCGATGGCGCGGACGCCGTCTTCGAACTGGCGGGACTCGACCGCGTCGATCTGCACGGTGTGGCCCCAGTGCGCCTGGAGCGCGGGGGCGGCCCCGAGGGTCACCGACTCGCCGATGACCGTCACCGGGTAGAACGCCGACGCAGGTGGCTCCGGGGCGGGGGGCGGAGGTGCCGGCGCCGGTGCCGTCGCCTCGGGTGCTGCGGTCGGAGCC
>CAZCJT010000699.1:0-1541 GCA_964498565.1 uncultured Acidimicrobiaceae bacterium | reverse complement strand
GTCCTCGCCGAGCGGCGGTGGGCCACGGCGGCCCGCCGCGTCGACCAGCTGCCCCACGCCCTCGCCGGCTGAACCCCCAGGCGGAGATCAGCCGAGCGGGTCCCGCCCCGGCCAGAACTCCGAGAGGTGCTTGGCGAACGACGCGCTGGCCGGACCCTCGGCCTGCAGGGAGCTCAGCACCCCGTTGAGCAGCGCCAGGTAGAAGTCCTCGCCCTCGGGCGGCGCGGCCCGGCCGCCCTCGGCCGCTCGCCGGGACAGCACGTCGACCACCCGCTGGAAGGCGTGCATGTCGTATTCGACCTGCTCGGGGGCGATGTCGCGCTCCCATACCAGGTCCGTGCCGACCGCGGCGGCACGCCACGAGGTCAGGTAGCCACGGAAGACCTCGAGCACCTCGGAGGTGGTGAAGCACTCGCCCGGCGCCATGGCGGCGAGCTCATCGATGACCTCGTCGGCGTAGTCGAGCCACGCCGTGGCGCTCGCCACGCTGACCGGACCGATGACCACTCGCATCTGCGCGACGTTTGCACACCGGACCGGCGGGCGCACCAGTTGTCACGGTTCGAGCGCGACCAGGACGTCTTCGACCAGCTCGGCCTCGGTCATGTCCAGGGCCATGGCGACCACCCGCAGGATGGTGAGCAGACCGAGCCACAGCCCGAACATGGCGTCCTCGATGCCCTCCCCGCCGATGAGCGCCTCCACCGACGGTCGGATGCCGCCCGCCGTGGCCGCCGCCATC
The DNA here is from genome assembly GCA_964498565.1 of uncultured Acidimicrobiaceae bacterium. Lineage (GTDB taxonomy): Bacteria > Actinomycetota > Acidimicrobiia > Acidimicrobiales > Salinilacustritrichaceae > Salinilacustrithrix. The sequence goes on along the minus strand of CAZCJT010000699.1, from coordinate 799 downwards.
GTCATGGTGGTGAGCAGGAGCTCGATGCGGTCCTCGGGGACGGCGCCGTCCAGTGCGAGGCGCGTCATGAGCTCGGGGGCGACCATGGTCTCCTCGGTCTCGAGCACCATGCGGCGGAGCGCGACCGCGGCGGCGTCGAGGAGAGCGTCGCCGACGGCGGTGCCGGTGTGCTCGAGGATCGCCGCCTGGAGGACGCGCGCCGCACCGGGACCGTCCGCCTCGATCGCCTGGAGCTCGAGGGCTTCGCGGATCTGCTCGTGGAGGTCCATGGCCCGACCCTACGAGCGCCGGCGCCGCACCACCTACGTCGCGACCGGCTCGCCGACGTCGGGGTCGCCGACGGGCGGACGCTCTCGCGGGACCTGGTCGATGACGGCCACGGCGAAGACGGCGAAGGCCACCCCGAAGAACGCCATGCCGATGCCGTGGAGCGTGTAGCCGAGCAGCACGACGATCCACACCACCGAGGGTCCGACCTCGACGCCCCAGCGGTCGACCCAGTGGCGGATGTGCAGCGCCTCCATGGCCTGCAGCACCATCGCCGCGGCCAGGATGGCGACGGCGGCCCGGCCGCTGTGCAGGCTGGCGGTGAGGGCCACGGTGGGCAGCACGCCGAGCAGGATGCCGACGTCGGGCAGCGTGGCGGCGACCCCGGCCACCAGCCCGAGCACGACCGGTGCCGGCAGCGAGAGTGCGGCCGCCACCAGCCCGACGGCCAGACCGACGACGATGCCTTGGCCGAGCATGGCGGCGAAGGTGCGCCGGGCCCGGAGCGTGGCCGACATCAGGACGCGCCTGG
>CAZCJT010000698.1:0-1546 GCA_964498565.1 uncultured Acidimicrobiaceae bacterium | reverse complement strand
GAGGTTGTCCCGAGCGTCGTGGAACTTGATGGGTGGTCCTCCACCTCGGCGAGGCCGTTGGGCACGCTGAGGTTGTCGACACGACAGCGTCCAAGAGGAGGACCACCCGTCATGAGCAAGTCTCACACGAACACCCGCCGCGCCGGCGACATCGGCGCCGAGTTGAAGATCATCCCCGGCCTGGGTCTGGCCGATCTGGCCGGATCGGGCCTGCCGGAGCGGCTGGCCGGCAAGGTCGAAGGCGAGCTCGAGCTGTTCGCCGATCGCATGCGCCACGGCCTGCTCGCCGCCGCCGTCGCGGTCGGTCTGCAGGTCTTCGACGAACTCCTGCAGGCCGAGGTGACCGAAGTGGCCGGGGCCAAGGGCCGCCACAACCCGCAGCGCACGGCGGTGCGGCACGGCAGCGACCCGGCGAAGGTGCCTCTCGGTGGCCGGCTCATCGATGTGGCCAAGCCCCGGGTCCGATCCACAGATGGGACCGGTGAGATCGGCCTGGAGACCTGGGCGGCGCTCGCGGACCGGGACCTGTTGGCAGAGCACACGCTGGTGTCGATGCTCGCCGGCGTGTCGACTCGCAACTACGCCACGGTCCTCGAACCCGCCGGTCCCGAGGTCACCGACGCCTCGTCTTCGACGTCGAAGTCGGCGGTGTCACGCCGCTTTGTCAAGGCCACCGCTGCCCGGCTGGTCGAGTTCCGGTCCCCGGCCGCTCGACGACCGCCGCTGGGCCGTGGTCTACATCGACGGGTTCGGCTTCGGAGACCAGACCATGGTCGGCGCCCTGGGCGTCGACGAGGCCGGCAACAAGGTGCCGTTGACGGTGATGCAGGGCACCACCGAGAACAAGACCGTCGTGACCCGGCTACTGAACAACCTCGAAGAACGCGGCCTCACCGCCGACGACGGCCTGCTGTTCGTCATCGACGGCGGCCTGGCCCTGTTCCACGCCATCCGCGGCCACTACGGCGAACAGGCGCTGATCCAACGCTGCCGGGTTCACAAGCTCAAGAACATCCTCGACCTGCTTCCCGGCGAGCACCACGCCTGGGTGAAACGGGACCTGAACCGGGCCTGGAACAACCCCGACGCCGACGCCGCCGAACGGGCCCTGCGAACACTCGCCGTCAAGATCCGCCGCACCCACCCCGACGCGGCGGCATCCCTCGAAGAGGGTCTGGTCGAGACGGTCACCATCAACCGGCTCGGCATCGACGGCCGCCTCGCCCGCACCCTGGCGACCACGAACCCGATGGAGTCCACCGTCGACATCATCCGGACCCACTCCCGGAACGTGAAGCGCTGGATGGACGGCGACATGCGCCTGCGCTGGGCCGCCGCCGGCATGCTCGCCGCCGAAGGCCAGTACCGGCGCATCAAGGGCTGCAACCAGATGCCCGCCTTCGTCGCAGCTCTCTACGCAGCCACCCGACCCGACGGCGAACCACACCTCGCGGCCGTCGCCAGCTGATCCCCGAACCCGTCACAGCCCACCCGTATGATCACCCCGGAGGCCCACCCAAGTTCCACGGTCAACGGGACATCCTCG
>CAZCJT010000697.1:0-1550 GCA_964498565.1 uncultured Acidimicrobiaceae bacterium | reverse complement strand
AGCCATCGTCGCGACGTAGCGGCTGGGGTCGTCGGCGCCGCAGAGCTCGCGGGCGGAGTGCATGGCCAGCTGGGCCACGCCCACGTCGACCGTCGGGACGCCCAGCCGGGCCGCCGTCACCGGGCCGATGGTGGAGCCGCATGGCATGTCGGAGCGGGACACGAAGCGCTGCGTCGGGATGCCGGCGTCGGCGCAGGCCTGGAGGAGGATGCCGATCGACTCCGCGTCGGATGCGTAGCGCTGGTTGGCATTGACCTTCACGACCGGCCCGCCGTTGAGGGCCACGTGGTGCTCGGGCTCGTGGCGCTCGGCGTAGTTCGGATGCGTGGCGTGGGCCATGTCGGCCGACACGCACAGCGACCCGGCGAGGGCGGCGTGGAAGCCGGCCCGGTCGGTGCCGGCGGCCAGGGCGATGCGCTCGAGCAGGGAGCCGAGCATGGATCCGTCGGCGCCCGTGGCGCTGGTGGAGCCGACCTCCTCGTGGTCGTAGAGGCACACCACGGGCACCGACGGGGTGTCGCCGTCGGTCTCGAGCAGGCCGTGCAGGCCGGCGAACGACGAGCACAGGTTGTCGAGCCGCGGTGCGCTCACGAACACCCCGCCGACCCCCGTGCGGCGGGACGGTGTCAGGTCGTGGGCCATCACGTCCCAGGCCAGGACGTCGCCGGCACCGACGTCGAGGTGGTCGGCCAGGAGGGTGACGAACCCGGCGTGCGAGCCGTCGCCGCCGTCGAGGTCCCAGATGGGCGCCAGGTGCTTCTGCGGGTTGAGCTTCAGCCCGTCGGTGTTGATCTCCCGGTCGAGGTGGATGGCGAGCTGGGGCACCCGGAGCAGCGGCTCGTCGATGCGCCCCAGCCGCAGGCGGGGGCCGTCGGGCGTGGACACCGACACCCGGCCCGACAGCCCGAGGTCGCGGTCGAGCCACGAGTTGAGCAGGGCGCCGCCGTAGACCTCGACGCCCAGCTGTCGGACGCCGGCGCTGACGTGGTCGGGGCGCGGCTTGATGCGCAGGTTGGGGCTGTCGGTGTGGGCGCCGACGATGCGGAACGCCCGCACCGGGCCGGCCGGCTGTCGCCAGGCGACGAGCGATCCTCCCCGCCGCACGTACCGGGCCCCGGCCCCCGACGGCAGGGCCGCGCCCAGCTCGACCTCTGCGAAGCCGGCGCTCTCGAGCAGCGCAGCCGCGGTGGCCACGGCGTGGTAGGGGGAGGGCGAGGCGTCGATGAACCGGCACAGCTCGTCGGCCACGGAACGGTCGGCGGCGGCGATCGGGGACATGCCCGCGATGCTGGCACGCCACCCGTTTGGGCGGCGCTTCGTGACGCCGCCAGGATGGCCCCGTGGCAGCCCCTCCGACGACCGTCGTGGTGGTGCACCGCGACCGACCCAAGCTGCTGGCTGCCACCCTCGACGCCCTGGCGGCGCAGACCGTGCCGGTGCGGGTGCTGCTGGTGGACTCCGGCTCCACCGAGGGAGCCCATCGGGCGGCGCTGGCGCTGCTGCCCGCCGGCTCCGACGTCGTGCGGATGGGGCGCAACGGCGGGTTCGGG
>CAZCJT010000696.1:0-1551 GCA_964498565.1 uncultured Acidimicrobiaceae bacterium | reverse complement strand
TGCGCCGCCTCCGCGGGGGTCGGCTCCTCTGGGAGATGGGCTCGGTCGCTCAGGACCGGCGCCTCAGGACTCGGTGTCGGCGCTCTCGGCCTCGGCCGCGGCCGCGGCTGCGTCCTCGGCGTCCGCCTGGTTGCGCTCTGCGGCGGCCGGGCCCTTGCCACGACGGCCGTAGCGACGCTCGAACCGATCGATGCGACCACCGGTGTCCACCAGCTTCTGCTTGCCGGTGTAGAAGGGGTGGCACTCGCTGCAGAGCTCGACGCGGAGCGCGTCCGCGGTGGAGCGGGTCTCGAACTCGTTGCCGCACGAGCAGTGCACCGTGACGGTCTTGTACTCGGGATGGATGTCGGTCTTCATCGGTTCTGCTCCAGCAGCTCGTCGTTCGATCCGGTGCTCCGCAGGCGTTCGAGCAGGCCGTCCAGCGCATCACTGTGACCGCTCGTCCCGTCGGTGGGCAACTCCCCCAGGCTACGGCGGAGTGCGTCTCGCGCCTCGGCCCCGTCGTCTCCGACCAGGCGCTCCTCGTGGCGTGTGCCGGTGGCGCCGACGTCGACGGCCGGGAAGGCCCGGCGCTCGGCGGCGTGGCGGTCGAGGCGGATGTGGGTGGTCGCGGCGCCCATGACGGCGTCGACCACGGCGGCGTCCACGTCGGAGCCGGTGTCGACCTTCGCGGTGGCCACGAGGGTGACGGAGCCACCTTCCTCCAGCTTGCGACCGGTGCCGAAGCACCGCTTCGCCGCGTGGACAGCGGACACGTCGAGGCCGCCCAAGGAGCGACCGGTGCCCGGCGAGGACGCGTGCGCAGCCCGAGCCAGGCGGGTGAGGCCGTCGACCAGGACGACGACGTCGTCGCCGGCCTCGGCCATGCGCTGGGCCCGGGCGAGGGCGAGCTCGAGCACGGCGACGTGCTCGTCGGCCGGCTTGTCGAACGCGGAGCCGTAGACGGAACCGGTCGTGACCAGGCGCTCCATCTCGGTGATCTCCTCGGGGCGCTCGTCGAGGAGCACGACGACCAGCGAGACGTCGGGCTCGTTGACCTCGACCGAGCGGGCCACGGCCTGGAGCAGCGTGGTGGCCCCGGACCGGGGCGGGGCGAGGACGAGCACGCGGCTGCCCTTGCCGATGGGCGCCAGCAGGTCGATGGCCCGGGTGGTGCGGTCACCGGACTCGTCGTCGAGGGTGAGTGGGATGCGCTCGGTCGGGAACACGGCCGTGAGGTCCTCGAACGCCGGGCGCTCGGCACCGGGCTCGAGGGCCACGTCGTTGACCGTGTCGATGTGCAGGATCGCCGGGTTCTTCTCGTTGCGGAAGGCGGGGCGGGAGCCACCGGCCACCACGTCGCCCTTGCGCAGACCGAACTGGCGCACCTGCTTGACCGACACGTAGCAGTCGTCCTTGGACGGGAGGAGACCGTCGACGCGGAGGAAGCCGTAGCCGTCGTCGCGCAGGTCGAGCACGCCGACCACCGGGACCGGGTCGCCGCTGTACTCCTCGGGGCCGGGGACGCCGTCGCGGCTGCGGCCGCGTCGGCGGCGGCGCTTGCTGCCGCCA
>CAZCJT010000695.1:0-1553 GCA_964498565.1 uncultured Acidimicrobiaceae bacterium | reverse complement strand
GTCGGCATCGTCGGCCACCGGCGCGGCGAGCTGGCGGGTGAGGTTGACCTGGTACACGTCGCCGGCCTCGATGGCGGCGCGGATGGTGCGCACGCCGTCCTCGAAGCGCTCCTGGTCCAGCGAGCTGCACCACGCGTCGGCTGACGGGCCCCGCCACCGGGGACCGCGCCAGGGCCGTGCCGGGCGGACGGTGGCGAAGCGGGCGAAGGTCGGAGGCGAGTCGTAGGGGACCACCACGGCCCAGAACCCGGCACCGTCGAGGCAGGCGGGATCGTCGGTGACGTCGGTCAGGTCGGTGCACAGCCGCTCGCCGACGACGGCGAGCGGCGGCTGGTCGGCGAGCCGGGCCACGCCGGGACAGTAGAGGCACCGACTCCAGCCCTCCGGGGCCGCTCGGTAGCCTGACCGGCGATGTCCGACACGGAGACACGTCGGGCGAGGCGCAGCGTGCTCCAGAAGCTGGTCATCATCACGAACCTGTTCGCGATGCTGGGCTTCGTGTTCACGGCGGGCGCGCTCGCGTACGGCTACCAGAAGTACGGGCAGATCCCGCGCATCCAGATCGGCGACGCCCTCAGCGCGAGCGAGGAGCCCGAGGACGGCGCCGTGGTCGCCGAGAACTTCCTGATCGTGGGCATCGACTCGGCGGCCGGCCTCGACCCCGACGACCCCGTGGCCTCGAGCCGCACCGACGTCGCCGGCCTGCGCTCGGACACGATGATGATCCTGCGCGTCGATCCGGCGTCCACCCGCGCCGCCCTGCTGTCGCTGCCCCGTGACCTGTGGGTGCCGATCCCGGGCCACGGCAACGGCCGCATCAACGAGGCCATCGAGCTGGGCGGCCCGGAGCTGCTGGTCGACACCATCCAGGGGTACCTCGGCATCCCGGTGAACCACTACGCGCAGGTCGACTTCCACGGGTTCGGCCGCCTGGTCGAGGCCATCGACGGCGTCGAGGTCTACTTCCGCAACCCGGTGCGGGACCAGCGGAGCGGCCTCGACGTGCCCGAGCCGGGCTGCATCCGCCTCGACGCCCGGAACGCGCTCGGCTTCGTCCGCAGCCGGGCCTACCAGGAGTACGTCGACGGCCGGTGGCGCACCGATCCCACCGGCGACCTCGGACGCATCCGGCGCCAGCAGCAGTTCATCATCGCTGCGCTCGAGCGCTCGGTGGAGCGGGGGCTGCGCAATCCCGTGACCCTCGACGAGCTGATCGACAGCACCCTCGACGCGGTCACCATCGACGACACGCTCGACGGCGGCGACCTGCTGGCCCTCGGCCGGGAGTTCCGCCGCTTCGACCCCTCCTCGCTGGACGTCTACCAGCTGCCGGTCGAGGACGACTCGGTCGGCGGCGCCGCCGTCCTGCGCCTCCTCACCCGCGAGGCCGAGGAGGTCCTCGACATCTTCCGCACCCGCAGCGCCACGGCCCTCACCCCCGCGTCGGTGCGCGTGCAGGTGCTGAACGGCACCGGCGAACCGGGACAGGCGTCGAACGCCGCCACCGCGCTCCGCGGCGCCGGCTTCGCCACCGGCGGCACGGGCGACGCCGG
>CAZCJT010000694.1:0-1555 GCA_964498565.1 uncultured Acidimicrobiaceae bacterium | reverse complement strand
ATCGCTGCGCCCACGCTGCGGCGGGCGGTGATGCTGGCCGGGGACCTCGGGGCCGTCGCCGAGATCGCGCTCACGCAGGGCGAGGCCGCCGTGCTCGAGATCGGGCTGGAGCCGCTGCGGGCGGTGCAGCCCATGCTGGCCTCCACCAGCGCCTCGGTGGCCGAGGCCATGGCCGAGGTGGGGGAAGCCAGCGTGGAGTGGAAGCTGGACGGCGCCCGCATCCAGGTGCACCGCTCGGGTGACGAGGTCCGGATCTACACCCGCAACCTCAACGACGTCACGGCGCGGCTGCCGGAGGTCGTCGACATCATCCGGGGCTTCGATGCATCGTCCTTCGTCCTCGACGGCGAGGTCCTCGGCTTCATGGGCCCCGACCAGGCGCCCCAGGCGTTCCAGGACACCATGAGCCGGTTCGGTCGAGGCGCCGGCGAGACAGCGCTCGTGCCGCAGTTCTTCGACCTGCTCCACCTCGACGGCGCCGACCAGATCGACGAGCCGCACCGGGCCCGCCGCCGGCGCCTCGCCGACCTGGTGGGGCCGCACCTCATCCCCGGCACCACCACCGACGACCCGGCGGTGGGCGAGCAGGTGCTGGCCGACGCCCTGGCCCGCGGGCACGAGGGCGTCATGGTCAAGGCTGCCGACTCGCCCTACGAGGCCGGCCGGCGGGGGAGGTCGTGGCGCAAGGTGAAGCCGGTGCACACGCTCGACCTCGTGGTGCTCGCCGTGGAGTGGGGCAGCGGCCGCCGACGGGGGTGGCTGTCGAACATCCACATGGGCGCCCTCGACCCGGCCACGGGAGAGCCGGTGATGGTCGGTAAGACGTTCAAGGGCATGACCGACGAGATGCTGGCGTGGCAGACCGAGCGCTTCCAGGAGCTCGAGATGCACCGCAGCGCGCACACGGTCCACGTGCGACCGGAGCAGGTGGTGGAGGTCGCCGTCGACGGTGCCCAGCTGTCGAGCCGGTACCCCGGTGGGGTCGCCCTCCGCTTCGCCCGGGTCGTGCGCTACCGCGACGACAAGTCCGTTGCCGAAGCCGACACGCTGGAGGCCGTGCGAGCCCTCCTCCCGAACACCGGCGGCTGAACCGTGACCACGGCACTGCTCTGGTTCCGCCGCGACCTGCGGCTGTCCGACAACCCCGCGCTCGTCGAGGCCGTCCGCGGCGGCGACGACGTGGTGGGCGCGTTCTGCCTCGACCCCGCCCTGCTCGGCCCGGCCGGCGCCGCCCGGCGCTCGCATCTGTTCCGCTGCCTCGCCGCCCTGGACGAGTCGATGGACGGGAACCTCGTCGTCCGCTCCGGCGACCCGACCGACGTGATCCCGGCGCTGGCGGTCGAGGTCGGCGCTGCGTCCGTGCACCTGGCCGAGGACTTCGGGCCCTACGGCCGCCGCCGGGACGAGGTGGTCGCCGAGCGGGTGGTCGGCGCGGGCATGGAGCTGGTCCGCACCGGGTCGCCCTACGCGGTCCCGCCCGGGTCCGTCACGAACAAGGCCGGCTCGCCGTACAAGGTGTTCACGCCCTTCTCGCGGGCCTGGCGCGACCACGGGT
>CAZCJT010000693.1:0-1563 GCA_964498565.1 uncultured Acidimicrobiaceae bacterium | reverse complement strand
GACAAGAGCCTGTGGGACGCGGTGAACATCACCGACCACAGCCAGCCGTGGAGCGGGATTCCCGCGGTCCAGAAGGTGTTCGGCGGAGTCGTCGCCCAGGTGAAGGGCCTCACGACCTCGAACGTTCCCCGCCTGACGCCGGGGCTATGGCACTTCGTCCAGCGGTGGGACTGGTCGGCGTCCCCCCCGAAGGGACACGCCTACTTCGTCCGCGCCCTGCCTGACGGCACCTTCCGGATCGTCCAGTCGTCGCTCTCTCGGGGTTTCCGCGACACCATCGAGAGCACCTGGACGCCGACCGGCGTGGACGTCGCCGTGGTCGCTCTCCCCACCATCCGCACCTCGTGAGGTCACCGCCATGAAGAAGATCAAGCCGATCAAGACCATCAAGAAGCTGGTCCGCAAGTTCACCAAGCCCCTGCACCTGGGCCGGTAGGAGCCCCAATGCGCCGCCTCATCCGTGCCGGTCGCCGCAACGCAGCCGCGGGGCTCTCGAGCGCCGCCGACTACACCGAGCAGATCGCCTCGATGTCGATCGCCGGCCCGCTGGGCAAGGGCGCGGGGAAGCTCCTCGCGACGCCGAACCGGATCCTGGCCCACATCGCGAAGCCCAAGGGAGGCAAGTAGCATGCGCCGCGTCCACCGCCTGACCGTGCCCGTGACCGGGATCGGGGCCGTCGCCACCCCGGGCACCGCCGCGTGCGTCCTCCCGGTGGGCGCGACGATCGAGGAGACCTCCGTCGCGGTCACCGACCTCGGGACCACGGGCGGAAACGACGTGGCGTGGACGCTGGCGGACTCGGCCCTGACCCTCCTCGCCTACGACCTCGACCCTGCGGATCCCCTGCTCACCTACGCCTCCGAGGAGTCCAGGCCGATCCCGGTCGGGTCGCTCACGGTCTCCGTCTGGCTCAACGCTGACGCCGGCGGCCTCGCTGACGCCGCGGGCTCCGTGGTCCTCGACTACTCGACGGAGGACTAGGGCATGCCCGGCCGCACTCGCCACCCCTTCCCGAGCCCGCGCCGGAGCATCCCCGCGCAGCCGATGATCCCGATCGACAACGTCGAACCCGACGGCGTGGGCGTGCTGTGCGGGTCCAACGTCACGGGCCTGTGGTACTGGCGCACCCTCACGCAGCCCGCGGCCGGGCTCACGGTGAGCAACGGATCGGGCGTCGGCGGGAACCCCACCCTTGCGCTCGCGGATGACCTCGCCGCGCTGGAAGCCCTGTCCGGCACTGGGATCGCGCGGCGCACGGCCGCGAACACCTGGACCACGGGCGACGTCGTCACGATCGGCGAGGGCGGCACCGGGCAGACCACGGCGCCCCTGGCCTTCACCGCGCTTGCACCCGTCACCTCGACCACGGGTGACCTGATCTCCTGGTCGGGGACCGCGTGGACCGTGACCGCGGCGTCGACCTTCGCGGTGGCCGGGCACGCGCACGTGGGAGTCTACGACCCCGCGGGCACCGCGGCCGGGCTCATGTCGGCGCACACCGGCGCCTCCGATCCCCACGCGCAGTACGCGCTGGAGACCGACCTGGGCGGCGCCGCCCTCCT
>CAZCJT010000692.1:0-1564 GCA_964498565.1 uncultured Acidimicrobiaceae bacterium | reverse complement strand
CGCACCGAGCCGGCCACCGTGGTGCCCGACGAGGTGCTGGAGGAGATCGCCAGCCGCCGGCCCCGGTCCCGACCGGAGATCGACGCGGTCGCCGGCCTCGGTCCGGCCCGACGCAACCGCTTCGCCGACGAGCTGCTCGCCGTCATCGCCCGGGCCGAGGCCGTCCGGTGAGGTTCAGCGTCGAGCAGCGCTTCCGCACCGGCGCCGACGAGACGGCCAGAGCGTTCACCGAGCCCGAGCTGTACGCCGGCTTCGCCGCCCTCCCGAAGGTCTCGGTGCCCGAGGTGCTCGGCTGCGAGCGAGACGGCGACCTGGTGAGGCTGCGGGTCCGGTACCGCTTCGCCGGACAGCTGTCGTCGGCGGCGCGAGCCGTCATCGACACCACCAAGCTCACCTGGGTCGACGAGTCCACGCACGACCTGGCCCGGAACCACGTCCGCTTCGTCCTGCGGCCCGACCACTACGGCGACCGGTTCCGCTGCTCGGGCGAGTACCGCATCGAGGCGCTCGGCGACGGGTGTCGCCGCCACGCCGACATCGATCTGAAGGTCTCGGCGCGCTTCGTCGGCGGCGCGGTCGAGCGGGCCATCGCGTCCGGGCTGCGCGAGCACCTCGCCGACGAGACCGACGTCGTCGAGGCGTACCTGGCGGCCCGTCGGTAGGTTCGCCTCGTGCGCCTCGCCACCTGGAACGTGAACTCGCTCAAGGCCCGCCTCGAGCGCGTCGAGGCCTGGTTGGCCGAGGCCTCACCGGACGTCCTCTGCATCCAGGAGACCAAGCTCGCCGACGACGCGTTCCCGGCGCTGTCCCTGGCCGCCCTCGGCTACGACGGGGCCCACCACGGCCAGGGCCGGTGGAACGGCGTCGCCATCCTGTCGCGGGTCGGGGTCTCCGACGTGGTGCACGGGTTCGCCGACGGCGGCCCGCCCGACCCCGAGGCCCGGCTGCTGACGGCGCGCTGCGGCTCCACCGTGGTCATCACCGCCTACGCCCCGAACGGCCGGGCGGTCGGGCACGAGCAGTTCCACTACAAGCTGGCCTGGTTCGACCGGTTGGCCGAGCACCTCGATGCCGTGGCGTCGCCGGACGACGAGGTCGTCGTGTGCGGCGACCTCAACGTGGCCCCCGAGGACCGCGACGTGTGGGACGTCGGCCTGATCCACGGCGCCACCCACGTCACGGCCGACGAGCGGACCCGGTTCGAGCGGCTGCTCGAGTGGGGTCTGGTCGACGCGTTCCGCACGTGCTACCCCGACGACGACCGGCTGTTCACGTGGTGGGACTACCGGGCCGGCAACTTCCACAAGCACAAGGGCATGCGCATCGACCACGTGCTGGTGAGCCGCCCGCTGGCCGACCGGCTGTCGTGGTCGCTGGTGGACCGCAACGCCCGGAAGGGCACGGCCCCGTCCGACCACGCCCCGTTGCTGATCGAGGTCGAACCGACGGGGGCTCGGTCATGAGCGACGACGGACCGACCCCCGACCCGGGCCCCGACGCCCCGTCGTGGTCCAGCCGCCTGGCCGAGCTCGCCGACGCGGAGCCCACGCCGCGGCGCCGAGAG
>CAZCJT010000691.1:0-1564 GCA_964498565.1 uncultured Acidimicrobiaceae bacterium | reverse complement strand
CCCGTGCCGCCGGCACCGCCGACCACGGCACCGCCGGTGGGGCCGATGCCGCCGGTTCCGGTGCCGGTGGTGGGCGGGCCGTCCGGGGTGTTCGGTGACGTCGACGACATCGTCGCCGCCGACCCGAGCCCGTCGTGTGCCGGATCGGATGCAGGGGTGGGGGAGGGGCTGGTACCGGAGGGTTGCTGGGGTGACTTTCCCTCCGCCAACTTCGACATTGGCTGTGACGAGGGCGCCTGGAACCACCTGACCCGCAAGATCTACTGCACGTTCACCGACCTGGCCTTCCAAGCGGGCCGGGCGGCCACGGCCTTCGGGGCGTGGGTGGCCGGCTGGGCGTACAGCTTCGACGCCGCCAGCGTCGTGGCCGAACCGGCGGTGGCCATGGCCCAGCTCATGGAGTCCCGGATCGTGGGGCCCCTCGACCTGGGCGGCCTGGCCTGGCTGGTCATGGTGACCTGGGTTGCGTTCACTGCCCTGCGGGGCCGGGTCACCCAGGCGGCGGGCGAGTTCGTCGTGTCCGTGCTGCTGGTCGGCCTGGCCGGGATCGTGTTGTCGAACCCGGCCGGCTACCTGTCTGGCGCCTACGACACGATGGGCCGGCTCTCCACCATCACCCTCGCCGCCGGGACCGGGGCACCACCACCCACCGACCAGACCGCAACCGACACGGTCGTCGCGCCGATCCAGACGCAGGTGCACGCCGTGTTCGTCGAGGAGCCCTACAACATCATCAACTGGGGAGTACCGGCCGAGGCGATGGCCCCGGCGTGCGTGGACGCCCGGAACCGCATCGTGGCCAGCGGCCCCCACGGCGGCGACGACGCCCCCCGCCAAGCCATGGACGCAGCCGGCTGCGAAGAGCTGGCCGAGTTCAACCACCAGCCGACCGCCCAGCGGCTCTTCGGTGCCGTCCTGGCCATGGTCGCCTCGCTGATCATGGTGATCCTCGTCGGGCTCGTCTCGCTCACCGTGGTCGTCGCCCAGCTCGCCGTCGCCGCCGCGTTCGCCATCTCACCGTTCGCCGCGGCCGCCGCCGTCCTGCCCGGATCGGGCCGCACCCTCGCCATCCGATGGGTCATGTTGTTGTTCCGGGCGATGCTGGCCATGGTCGCCATGTCGTTCTTGTTGGCCATGGTCCTCATGTTCATCCAGGCGCTGCTCGAGGCCAGTAGCGGCCTGCCCCTGTTCGCCCGCTTCGCCCTCGTCGACGTCACCGTCGTCGTGGCCATCCTCGCCCGCCGCCGGATCCTTGGTGCCGGCGCCAACACGGTCGCCTCGGCCGGCTCCACCACCGCCCAGATCCGCCCCGGCTCCACTGCGCCGGGACGATCAACACTGCCGGCCCGGGCCGCACCCGGCGGTGTGTCAGGGTTCGCGCTCACCACGGCCCGGACCAACACGCCCAGCCGTATCGGGCGGGCCGCGGGCACGGTCGGGCGGTACAAGCTCCAAGAACGGGCCTACAACCGGCGTTCCAGCCGACCCCATGCCACCGAGCACACCACCCTGGCCGGTGACGGAACCTGGACCCGCACCGTGTCCGTCGCCGGCCCCGCGGCCA
>CAZCJT010000690.1:0-1567 GCA_964498565.1 uncultured Acidimicrobiaceae bacterium | reverse complement strand
GATGGCCACCTCGGCCATGCCGAAGGCCGGGAACGCCGACCCGGGGGGCATCCCGAAGGCGGCCCCGGCGTCGAGGAAGTCCTCGACGGTGGCCGGGTCGATCGGCTCGGCGCCGTTCAGCACCACGCGCAGGCGGGACAGATCGAGCGCCTCGCCGTCCCGCGCCGCCCGGCGCAGGGCCCGAGCGGCGAGCACGTAGGAGAAGTTGGGGCCGGCCGTGGCCGTGCCGCCGTAGCGCGACATCCACTGCATCCACCGTCCCGGCGAAGCGAGGAAGTCCTGAGGCGCTCCCAGGACCAGGCGGGTGCCGGTGGACATGGCGAGCGACAGCAGCCCGACGAGGCCCATGTCGTGGTACAGCGGCAGCCACGACACGAGCACGTCGTCGTCGGCAGACAGCTCGGCGGCCTCCGAGATGGCGTCGAGGTTGGCGCACACCGCACGGTGGGGCAGGACCACGCCCTTCGGGTCCGACGTGGAGCCGCTCGTGAACTGCAGGATGGCGTTGGCCTCGGCGTCGGGCGTCGGGACCTGGAGGTCGGCGTCGGTGGCGAGGTCGCCGAAGTGGACCAGGGGCGGGTCGCCGGGCTCCGGCGTGACGAACGCGGCCAGGTCAGGGTCGGCGACGACGAGGCAGACGTCGGCGTCGAGGATGCGCTTGCGGGTCTGGGCCACGAACTCGTCGAGGGACCCCATGCGCATCGGTAGCGGCAGCACCACCAGTGTGGCGCCGGCCAGCCACACGGCCTGGATCCCGGTGACCAGCGCCCGGGTGGTGGGCCCGAGCAGGGCGACGTGGTCGCCGGCGGCCACGCCTCGCTGCTGCATGGCAGCGGCCATCCTGATCGCCTCCCCGTGCACGTCGGACCACGGCACGGTGACGTGCACGTCCCCGGACACGAAGGTCACGTCGTGTCCACGGGCGGCACCGGCAGCGACGCGGGCGGCGAGGGTGTCGGGGGCAGCGCTGCTGGAGCGAGTGTTCACGGGCACGTCGTCTCCGACCGTGGGGCGGCACCTCGCGTTACCGATGTCTCCACTGCCCGTCACGCCGCGCGAGGCTCACGGCCATGACGCCGATCACCCCCCGCCCGCTCGAGTGGATCGACACCGCACCCGTGCGCGCCGCGCGGAGCCGCCGCATCGCCCAGCCCCCCGCCGTCGTGTGGGCCGCCATCGCCGACCACGCGGGTTGGCCCCAGTGGTTCCCCCGCATGGCCGCCGTGACCCCCGGCGAGGTCGCCGATGCCGTCGGCGGCACCCGCACTGTCGACCTGGGAGTGGCGGCGGCCGAGGGGGGGTTCCTGGCCTGGGGGCCCGAGCGCCACTTCGCCTTCACCGTCGTCAGCTCCACCAGGGGCGGCGTGCGGTCGATGGTCGAGGACATCCGCCTCACCCGCGACGGGGACCGGGCCTGCACGGTCACCTACACGATGGGCGTCGAGCCCATCGCCGCATCGCTCCTGCGCCCGATCCTCGAGCCGGTGCTGCGCAAGGCCATCGGCGACGGGCTCGCCGGCCTCGCCGCGCACGTGCGCGGCTGAACGCAGCGCGTGCGGGCCAGCGG
>CAZCJT010000689.1:0-1568 GCA_964498565.1 uncultured Acidimicrobiaceae bacterium | reverse complement strand
GAGCACCGAGGTGAGGCGGATGCCCAGGCGCTGGCTGATGCTCGCGCCGGCGTACACGGACGGACCCTCGGCGCCGAGCGCGCCGCCGGACCCCAGCGTGGCCACCGCCCCCAGCAGCTTCGGCACCAGCTGGCGGGGCGTGAGGTCGGCACCGGTGTGGTACGCCCGTACGTAGTCGTCCGACGTCGAGGCCGTCGTCCGACCCCGCAGCACCACGTAGGCCACCGAGAGGCCGAGCCCCGGCGCCACGGCCTGGAACCACAGCGGCGCCTCCAGCAGGCGTTCGAGCACGAGGTCGAGTGCCACCCACTGGAGGCCGGCCACCACCAGGCCGACCAGCACGCCGACCGTGGCGTAGACGGCGAAGCGGAGGGTGGCCTTCGGGGCCTCGGTGGCGTCCTCGGTGCGGGCCCGCAACCGGTCCAACCGAGCCCGCATGGGGTCGGTCGGTCGCGGGACGGGCACGGGGCGGAATCTACGGTGGCGGCCCCGGCGCCACCGACGTCCGTGGTCCGGCGGGCGAGGTCAGCCGGTGAGGGCCTGCAACCGCTGGGCGATGGTGGAGGCCTCGACCCGGGCGTCGTCGAAGCCCTCCCACGGGTCCGACGGGAGCGCCCCGAGGCGACGGAAGAGCGACGACAGCGGCGTGCTCTGGGGCTGCCAGCTGCCGTCGACCTCGTCCCAGCGCAGTGGGACGGCGACGGGCGCGCCGGGCTTGGGGCGCAGCGTGTACGGCGCGACGGCGTGCTGGGCCGGCGCGTTGCGGAGGACGTCCACGAACAGCCGGTCACCCCGGTCGTCCTTGGCGAACTGCACGGTGAGCAGATCCGGGTGCCGGTCGGCCAGCACCTGCGCCAGCCGGTTCGAGAGGGCCCGCACGGCATCGAAGGGGGTGTCGCCGCGCAGGGGCAGGTGCACGTGGATGCCGCGGGACCCACTGGACTTCGGGAAGCCGGTGAGCGCGAGGTCGTCGAGCAGCGCCCGCACGGCCGCCGTCGCCTCCACGACCTGCGCCGGGTCCTCGATGGAGGGGTCGAGGTCGATCAGCAGCTCGGCCGGCACGTCGGGCGCCGACACCGTGCCGCCGAGCACGTGCACCGAGATCGTGCCCTGGTTCACGACGTACTGGAGCGCATCGGCCGAGTCGATGACCACGTGGCGCACGGTGCCGCCCCGCTTGGGCAGCTCCACCGTGGGGATCCAGTCAGGGAAGTGCTTGGGGACGTGCTTCTGGTACCAGCCCTCCCCGTCGGTGCCGTCGGGGAAGCGCTGCAGGACGGCGGGCCGGTCGGCGATGTAGGGCAGCATCCGGTCGGCGATGCGGCCGGCGTAGTCGTAGACGTCGCCCTTGGTGACGGCCTCGTGCCCGTCGGCAGCCGGGATGAGGACCTTCTCCGGCTTGGTCAGCACCAGGTCACCGCCGCAGCCGGCGCACGTCGACCGAGCCCAGCGCAGCAGCCACCGCCTCGGGGGTGCGGCCCCGGTTGAGACCGCTGATGCGACCGCCGAAGGGCACCACGCGGCGGCCGGCATCGCTCAGCCACACCCGCAGGAGCGACCCGTGGTCG
>CAZCJT010000688.1:0-1577 GCA_964498565.1 uncultured Acidimicrobiaceae bacterium | reverse complement strand
ACGCGCCGCTGTCGGGGTGCGCGACCGCGCCGTGGACCCCCGGCAGGTCGGTCAGCTGCTCGGGCGGCGCGCTCGCATCCAGCGGGGCGCGGTGCACGTGACGCTCGAGCGGTGAGCTGCTCGTGCTGCGGAACCACACCTCACGCTCGCCGGCGGCGACGACGTCGGTGACGACCCACGGCCCCTCGGTCAGGACGTGGCGCAGCGACCCGTCTGCCTCGCGCACCTCGAGGTGGGCGGTGCCCGTCCGCTCGCTGGCCCACAGCAGGGCGCCGCCGGGGAGCGGGCGGAGCACGTCGTGCAGGTTGATCCACACGTCGGACCGCTCGGACCACAGAAGCGTGCCGGGGATGTCGGCCCCGTGCGAGGCCACGTCGTAGCGCACGACGTCGAGCCGGGTCTGGTCGCGGGACTGGAGCTGGACGACGAGCACCCCGTCAGCGACCCAGGTGGCCCGGGCGACGTAGCGGTCGTCGCCGATGTCCGTGGCGTCGAGGTCCAGCCACCTCGGCGCGGCGGCCCCGCTGCCGTCGGCGGGCACGGCGCCGACCCGGACCCGGGCGTTGGCCTGGCCGGCGAAGGGGTAGCGGTGGTCCTCCTGGGCCCCGTCGCCGACCGCGTCGCTGCCCTGGTGCACGATCCGGTACACCGGGATGTGGATCTCGTCCACCTCGCAGAACGCGACCTGCGATCCGTCGGGCGAGAGCCAGAAGCCCTCGGCGCGGCCCATCTCCTCCTGGGCCACGTACTCGGCCAGGCCGTTGGTGCGCCCGGCGACGGCCGCCCCGGACGTGACCGGGGTCGACCGTCCCGAATCGACATCGAGGACGTGGACCTCGCCGCCGGCGACGAAGCCGATGCGCCGGCCGTCGGCGGACAGCGCGGCGTCCAGGATCCCGCCCTCGACGTCATCGGCCGACAGCACCAGCCGGGCCGGGTCGTCGCGGCCGTCGGCCAACCCGTCGAGCACCCAGAGGCCGTCCGACATGGGCACCAGCACCCGATCGGCCGCCGCCGCCCACTGGTGGCGGGTGACACCGATGGCCAGCTCGCGCGCCCGTTCCCGGCGGAGCTTCTCCTCCAGGCTGATGGTGGCCTCGTCGACCGCTGTGCCCGGGGTGGGGACGATGCGGCCTCGGCCCGTGGCGACGTCCACCACGACCAGCGACTGCTGGAGGGTGCCGGGCTCGGCCAGCAGGTGGGTCACGACCCGCCCGTCGGGGGAGAAGCGCACGGAGGTGGGGACGG
This sequence comes from uncultured Acidimicrobiaceae bacterium, assembly GCA_964498565.1. Lineage (GTDB taxonomy): Bacteria > Actinomycetota > Acidimicrobiia > Acidimicrobiales > Salinilacustritrichaceae > Salinilacustrithrix. Next base: position 329 of record CAZCJT010000688.1, on the reverse strand, counting down.
TCGTGCCGGGCAGCGGCCGTCGCGCCACGTCGGTCGTGGTGAGCGTTCGCATCGGCGCCGACCCTACGGCGGCCCTCCGGCTCCACCGATCGCCCTACCATCGGGGGAGTGCGGGCGAACGGCGGACGACGGACCCACGTCGCCCTGGCACTGCTGGTCTCGCTCACCGTGTCGGCCTGCGGTCAGGACGGTGCGTCCCTGGAGCGGGCCGGCGGGCCGGCCAGCTCCACCACCCTGGCCAGCACCGTCCCCACGACGGCGACCCCGCTGGTGACCGAGCCGCCCGCGACGACGGTGCCCACCACGCTGGCCCCGCCGACCACCGTGGC
>CAZCJT010000687.1:0-1584 GCA_964498565.1 uncultured Acidimicrobiaceae bacterium | reverse complement strand
CGACGTCGCCGGGCAGCGGGGAACCGTGGCCGTCATCGCCACCGCCTCCCACCACGACGAGCTGGCCGCCGCGCTCGATGCCGCCGGGATCGGCTGGGCTCGGGGCCTCGACGGGCTCGGTTCCGTCGCCCTGCTCACCCCGCTGCTGGCCAAGGGCCTGGAGTTCGATGTGGTCGTCGTGGTGGAGCCGGCCGAGGTGGTGCGGGCCGAACCGGCGGGCCATCGGGCCCTGTTCGTGGCCCTCACCCGGCCGACGAGGCGCCTGGTCGTCGTCCACGCCGAGCCGCTGCCCGACGTCCTCGTCGACCGTCAGCCTCAGCGGGCGGCGAGCGCGTCGACCATCCGGTCGACGTGGTCGGAGTAGACGGCGTCCACCCCGCGGTGCAGCAGCTGGCCCAGCACGCGGGGGAGCTGGGCGTCCCAGCCGAAGCACTCCAGGCCGAACCGGTGGAACAGTGTGGTGAGCCCGCCGGTCCAGTCCGACTCGTGCATGTTGATGCAGTCGATGCCGGCCCGGCGCAGCGACATGGCCCGCCGCTCGGGGCCCTCCTTCACCTTGGCGATGCGGGTGGAGTCCACGAGCTTGACGTCCTCGGCCTGGCGGCGCCAGGTGGCGACCAGCTCCCAGTCCGGGTGGCAGAGCCACAGCTGCTCCTCGGCGCCGGCCTGGCGGGCCGCATCGAGGGTGGCCGGCAGCGCCGCCGGGTCCTTCACGTCGAGGGACAGCGGGAGGCCGGTGCCGCACCGGTCGTACAGCTCGGCCAGCGAGGGGATGTGCTCGGGCAGCTCGGCCCGGGGGATCTCGGCGATCGGTCGGCGGCGGACGCCCCGGCGGACGACCCCGTCGTGGTCCAGCACGGCCACCCCGTCGGCGGTGACCCAGACGTCGCTCTCGAGGCCGGTGGCACCCAGGCGGATGGCGAGGGCGAAGGCCTCGAGGGTGTTCTCGGGGGCGTGGGCTCGGGCGCCGCGGTGGGCGAAGCCGATGGGCGGCTGGCGGAGCGGAGCGACCGGAGCGATGGGCGCCAGCCAAGCAGCACCGGCAGAACACGACGGAATCGGCTCAAGTCGCAGCGCGGTACCGCCGATGGATCTGCCAGGAGAGCGGAGGGACCTGGGAGGGCACCACGATGGCGACACGGATCCGAGCGAGCTGTGAGGAGTGCGGGGACGTCGAGCTCCGCGTCGACGACGTGGTCGTCCGGGTGTGCATCGACGACGATGCCGGTTCCTACGTGTTCCGGTGCCCGAGCTGCGACATGTCGATCGTGAAGGCGGCCGAGCCCCGGGTGGTCGAGCTGCTCGTGGCCTCCGGCGTCGAGGTGACGCCGTGGTCCAAGCCCGCCGAGCTGGCCGAGCGCCACGCCGGCCCCGCCTTCACCCACGACGACCTGCTCGACTTCCACGAGCTGCTCGAGGGCGACGACTGGCAGCGGGAGCTGCTCGACCCCGCCCCCGGCGGGTCGGCCTTCGACCTCGGCTGAGGTGGTCGAGGTCGTGCCGGGTGTCGCCGTGACGGCGCTGCCGCTGCTCCTGGTGATCGCCGCCGCCGTGCTCGGCGCGCTCGCCGTGGCCCGCTCGCTG
>CAZCJT010000686.1:0-1586 GCA_964498565.1 uncultured Acidimicrobiaceae bacterium | reverse complement strand
GTCCCGCACGCGAGGAGGCAGCGCGGCAACCGCGACCAGCTGGTCGTCGATGGCGAGGGCCTCGCGCTGCAGGGCCTCCCGGACGTCGAGCAGGGAGGGATCGTCGAGGGCCGGGTTCGCCCGCAGCCCGGTCATCGCATCGCGCAGCCGTCGGTGCAGCCGGGCCTCGGCCGAGTGGGCGCCGGCCCACTCCTTGGGCGCCCGGGTCGGCACGCCGGGGATCACCTCGTTGGCGTCCGAGAAGTCCTGCGCGTTGCGGAGCGCGATGTACGCGATCGTGCCGATGACGACGATGAGCAGGCCGATGATGATGGTGGTCATGTGGGCGTTCCCTCCCCGCTGGCGCCGAACAGGAACCAGGCTGCCAGGGCCAGGATGGTCACGGCGATGACCGCCAGCGCGATCTTCACCTTGCTGTACGGCCGCTGGCCCTGCACCTCACCCGTGACGCCGTTGATGAACACCTGGAACGGGCTGCCGCCGTAGACGACGGTGAGCAGCCAGACCGGCAGCAGCAGGTGCTTGTACTTCAGCCCCTCGTAGTGCACGCCCATGGAGGTGATCTGCTGGACGTCGCCGCCGATGTCCGCGTGCACCGTCTGGCGGATGACGTCCTCCATGCGGTCCTTGGCCGGGGCGAAGCACTCGGCGACGTCGAGGTCGTAGGTCCGGCTCAGGTGGCCGGCCAGGTACTCGGCGCTGAAGGGTCGGGCGTCGCCGGTGGGCCACGGCTCGAGCTCCTGGACGTGGGTGCGATCGAGGCCGACGTTGGCCGGGACCGGCAGGTCGTCGAACGCGTTCTGGACGGTGCCGGCGGCATGGCTCCAGCGGGTCCGGACCTCGGTCCGACGGTTCTCGCCCGACCCGACGGTGACCGTGTAGTGGTCGCCGCGGCGACCGGTGTACCGGGTCGTCGTGAAGGCGTCGTAGGTGAAGTAGGCGCAGTACACGCTGTTGAACGAGCCGGTCGTGGCATAGCGCTTGAACTCGTTCGGCGCGAACCAGCGGCTGTTGATCCACTGCCCGATGGCGGCCTCGGCGGTCGGCCGGTCGACCTGGAACGGCAGGACGCCGTCGACCGCGAGGCGGGCCGGGGCGGCGTGGACGTCATCACGCTGGATCGGCGTGGCGCAATACGGGCAGCGGGTGGCGGTGAGCGTGCCGGTGAAGGTGGTGTGCCCGCCGCAGTTCTGGCAGACCACCTCCTTCTCGTCCGACACCTGCAGGCCGGTCTTGGTGAGCGCGCCGGCGTCGAGCGCGGCCATCGCCTCGTCGAGGTCCTGCTCGACGACCTCCCCGCCGTCGACGACCCCGACCGCCTGCTCGTTCCCGCAGAACGGGCACGTGAGCAGCTGCCGGGTGATGTCCCACTCCAGCTCGCCGCCGCACTGGAGGCACGGGTAGGTCCGGGTCTGCTCGGTGCGGTGCAGCAGCGCCCGCTCGCGGAGGCGCTCGGCCGCCTCCTCGGCATGTCCCTGGGGCGGCGGTGGTGGCGGTGGAGGCGACGGCGGGAGGTCGTCGGGGTCCATGTGGGGGCGCGCTCAGCCCTCGGACGTCGGGGGCGGAGGCGGGGCGTCGCCTCCGGT
>CAZCJT010000685.1:0-1587 GCA_964498565.1 uncultured Acidimicrobiaceae bacterium | reverse complement strand
GTGCCGACCACGACCGTGGGCAGCACGAAGGGCACGATGAGGGCCGCCGTGAACAGCGCCCGGCCCGGGAAGCGGACCCGCCCGATGAGCCATGCCGCCGGGAGCGCGGCGGCGACGGTCGCCACCGTGGACAGGACCGCCTGCCACAACGTGAACCACGCCACCGACCGGGTGCTCGACGACGACAGGACGTCGGCCACGCCGTCGAGCTGCCAGTGCCCGTCCGGCCGCAGCCCGGTGGTGACGAGCGTGGCGACGGGCACGGCGAAGAACGTGCCGAGGAACGCGACGGGCACCACGAAGGCCGCGGCCGTGAGCGCACGGCGCCGGGCCGTCACCGCAGCACGATCTCGGTCCACTCCTCGATCCAACCGTCGCGGTTGGCCGCCACGACGTCGGGCTCGAGGAGGTAGGGGTCCGACGGTCGGGGGCCGTGGGCCACGAACTCGGGCGGGAGCTCCACGTCGACCACGGGGTACACGAACATCGACAGCGGCACGTCGGCCTGGAACTCGGGCGACAGCAGGAAGTCCACGACGGCCCGGGCGGCCTCCTCGTGCTCGGTTCCGGCCAGGATGCCGGCGAACTCGATCTGGCGGTAGCAGGAACCCTCCACCACCGCGGTCGGCGCCTCCTCCGGGGGCTCCTCGGCGAAGATCACCTCCGCGGGCGGACTGGACGCGTAGCTGACGACGACCGGTCGATCGCCGGGGCTCCCCGCGGCACCCGAGAAGCTGCCGTAGTAGGCCTCCTCCCAGCCGGCGGCCACCTCGACGTCGTTGGCCCGCAGGGCGCGCCAGTGGTCCTGCCACCCGTCGGGGCCGAACTCGGCGACCGTGGCCAGCAGGTACGCCAGGCCGGGCGACGAGGTCGCCGGGTTCTCGACGACCAGCAGCCCGGCGTAGGCGGGGTCGGCCAGGTCGGCCAGCCCGGCCGGCGGTTCGAGCTCGGCCTCGGCCAATGCCGCCCGGTCGTAGTTGAGGCACACGTCGCCGGTGTCGATCGGCGTCACCCGGTGCTCGGGGTCGAGCACCAGCGACTCGTCGACGCCCTCGAGCGCCGGCGACTCGTAGGGGACGAACAGGTCCTCCTCCAGCGCACGGGACAGGAACGTGCTGTCCACGCCGAAGAGCACGTCGCCCTGCGGGGCGCCCTTGGTGAGGATCGCCTGGTTGAGCATGGACCCGGCGTCACCGGACGGCAGGAGCTCCACGGTGATGCCCGTCTCCTCGGTGAAGGCGGCGAGCACCTCTTCGGACACGTCGAAGCTGTCGTGGGTGACGAGGGTGACGGTGGTCGTCGCGTCATCGGCGGGCTCGGGCGCGGATCGGGCGTCGTCGTCTCCGCAGGCTGCGGCGAGCAGCGCGGCGGCGAGGGAGGAGGCGATGATCAGTCGGCTGCGGGTCACGGGGACTCCTGTGTTCGGGGGGTGATGCAGAGCACGACGCCGGCGTGCACGGTGAGGGCCACCGGTCCGCCGACGGTCTGGTTGCTGATGCCGCGCGTGCTGCCGGCGTCGAGCGTGGACCGGTCGAGGGGCCAGCGCACCCCGGTGACCGACACGGTGGCCGGCCCGTGGACCGGCAC
>CAZCJT010000684.1:0-1603 GCA_964498565.1 uncultured Acidimicrobiaceae bacterium | reverse complement strand
CCTCGACGGCCAGGCCGTTGGCCTTGAGGACGTAGGCCATCTGCTGGGCGGTCCGGCGCGGGATGCCGGCCCCGGCCGCCACGTCCTTCGTGGTCCACTCCACCGGGAGGCCCGGGGGAAGCAGGGCCACCAGGTCGGCCGGCGTGCGCAGGCCGTGGCGGTCGACGACGGCACGCAGCCGCCGGTCGACCGTGCGCCACCCGCCCCGCCGGCGCCGCATGGTGGGGTCCTCCACCTTCAGGACGTCGACCTGCACCAGCAGCACCTCGATGGTGAGGTTGGGGTGGTCGAGCATGGTGGGCACCGATACGAGCTCTGCGAACACGTCGTGCAGGCAGCCGCGCGTGGGCGACTTGCGGGTCGGCTTGTCCCGGCGCTCGATCCACGACTCGACCGCGATGGGGTGGACGACGTGGACGTGGAAGTCGCCGAGCAGCCGGTCGAGCTTGTTGCCCATGGCGGCGAACCCGCCGGTCTGGACCTCGATGCAGGTGTCGCCCCGCACGACGTCGACCACGAAGCCGTCGATCGGCACCTCGAACCGGTCGCCCGGCTCGCTCACCAGCAGCTTGAGGGCGGCGTGCAGCGAGCTCTCGCCCCGGGTCCCGATGCCGCCCTCGTCCGCATCGGCGGGGCGCGGATCCGAGCGGGGAGGCACACCACGAGTCTGTCGTAGGTTGCACCCGTGCTCCTGCGACTCGCGTCCGAACCGCTGCCCTCGCTGTCGCGGGCCCGCATCTACGTGTGCGGCATCACGCCGTACGACACCACCCACATCGGCCACGCAGCCACGTTCGTGTGGGTCGACGCCCTGGCCCGGGTGCTCGCCCACGTGGGCATCGAGCCCGAGGTCGTGCGCAACATCACCGACGTGGACGACGAGCTGATCCGCGAGGCCACCGAGCAGGGCACCACCTGGTCGGCGCTGGCCACGCAGCAGACCTTCCAGTTCGAGGACGACATGCGCAAGCTGCGGGTGCAGCGCCCGGCGTTCGAACCGGCGTCGCGCGACTACGTCACCGACGTCGTGTTCCTGGCCCGGGTCCTGCTCGACCGGGGCGTCGCCTACGAGCGGGACGGTTCGGTGTACTTCCGCGCCGGTGACCTGTGGAGGCACTCGGGCCTGGACCAGGCGGCCGCCCTCGAGGTCTACGGGCGACGCGGCGGACGGATCGACGACCCGGCCAAGGACGACCCCGCCGACGCCGCCATCTGGCAGCGGTCGGCCGAGGGTGAGCCGTCGTGGGAGTCCCCGTGGGGTCGCGGTCGGCCCGGCTGGCACGCCGAGTGCGCCGCCATGGCCACCACCATCCTCGGCCTGTCCATCGACGTGCACGCCGGCGGCGCCGATCTGGCATACCCGCACCACACCTACGAGCAGGCCATCGTCGAGGCCGCCACCGGCGTCACCCCGTTCGCCCGCCGCTGGATGCACGTCGGGACGGTGATGCGCGGCGGCGAGAAGGTGGCCAAGTCCACCGGCAACCTCGTCTTCGTGATGGACCTGCTGCAGCGGTGGGCGCCCCAGGCCCTGCGCCTGCACCTGCTCGACCGGCCGTGGTCCCAGCCGTGGGACTTCGACGAGGCCGACCTGAGCGCGAGC
>CAZCJT010000683.1:0-1604 GCA_964498565.1 uncultured Acidimicrobiaceae bacterium | reverse complement strand
CGTGCTGCTCGCCCTCGCCACCGCCGCCGAGGCCGACCGCCGCATCGTCAGCGCCGACTGCAACCCCCTCATCGTCACCGCCGACGGCAAGCCCGTCGCGGTCGATGCCCTCATCGAGCTGGCCGAGGACGGCGCCGAGCGCCCCGACGGGCCGGCGCCCGAGACGGCGACCCGCCCCACGGAGGAGCAGTTCCGGGCCCTGTTCGAGCCCCGCGGCATCATCATCGCCGGCGCCTCCACCCACCCGGGCAAGTTCGGCTTCGTCACCCTCCACAACCTCCTCGCCGGCGGCTACAGCGGCCAGGTCTTCGCCACCAACCGCGAGGGCGCCGAGGTGCTCGGCGTGCCCACCGTGCCCGAGGTGACCGACCTTCCCCACGGCGAGGCCGACCTCATCTTCCTGTGCACGCCGGCCGCGGCGAACCCGCAGATCCTGCGCGACGCCGCCTCCATCGGCGTGAAGGCCGCCTTCATCACCTCGGCCGGCTACGGCGAGGCGGGGGAGGAAGGCATCCGCGCCCAGGAGGAGCTGAAGGCGCTCGCCGCCGAGCTCGGCATCCTCGTCGCCGGCCCCAACGGCCAGGGCGTGGTCTCCACCCCTGCCCGGCTCTGCGCCCAGATCGTGGCCCCCATCCCGCCCGCCGGGCGCATCGGCGTCGCCTCCCAGTCGGGCAACTTCGTGTCCAGCTTCGAGAACTACGCGGTGCAGACCGGCGTGGGCATCTCGCGGGCCGTGTCGGCGGGCAACGCCATCAACGTCACCGTGCCCGACTACCTCGACTTCTACGCCGGCGACGACGCCACCGCCGTGGGCCTCGCGTACGTCGAGGGCATCCAGGACGGCCGCTCCTTCGCCGAGCGGATGCGGTCCGTCGCCGAGCGCAAGCCCGTCGTGGTCGTGAAGGGCGGCGCCACCGCCGGCGGCCAGAAGGCGGCCGCCAGCCACACCGGCTCCCTTGCCTCCGACGACCGGGTCTTCGACGGCATGGCCCGCCAGGCCGGCATCAACCGGGCCGGGTCCCCGGAGGAGGCCTTCGAGGTCGCCGCCACCTTCGCCACCCAGCCGCTGCCGCAGGGCAACCGGGTCGTGATCATGACCACGGTGGGCGGGTGGGGCGTGGCTGCCGCCGACGCCATCTCGCACACGTCGCTCCGCCTGGCCGAGCTGCCCGAGGACCTCTTCGCCTCCATCGACGGCCTGCTGCCGCCCCGCTGGAGCCGCAACAACCCCATCGACCTCGCCGGCGGTGAGACCCGCGACACCATCCCCGAGATCATCGACCTGGTCACCCGGCACCCCGACGTCGACGCCGTCATCTACCTCGGCATCGGCATCCAGTCGAACCAGGCCGCGCTGCTGCGCACCGGCGGCTTCTACCCGGACCACGGGCTCGAGCGGATGGCCGGCTTCCACGAGAAGCAGGACGCCCGCTACGCCGAAGCGGCCTGCGATGCCTCCGACGCCTACGGCAAGCCCGTGCTGGTCGCCACCGAGCTGGCCGTGACCCACCCCGACAACCCCGGCCCCCGCACCGTGCGCGAACGGGGCCGGCTGGCGTACGCGTCGGCCAACCGCGCCGTCGCCGCCCTCGACCACCTGTGGC
>CAZCJT010000682.1:0-1615 GCA_964498565.1 uncultured Acidimicrobiaceae bacterium | reverse complement strand
GGCGCCCTCGGCGACGACGACGTCGAACCGGGCCCGCAGCGAAGCCAGCGAGTCGAGCACCACGGGCCGCAGGTCGCGCGCCCGGCCGCCCCAGTCGGATGCGCCGGTGGTTCCGACCTCCCGTCCGAGGACGACCACGTGGCTGCCGGTGGCGCTCGAGGGCTTGAGCAGGATGGGGTTCATCACCGACTCGACGTCGACCCCGGCTGCCGCGGCCTGCATGGCCTGGGCCCGTCCGACCTCGCCGCCGTCGACCGACACGGCGGCGTGGTTCGACATGTTCTGCGCCTTGAACGGGGCGACGGTTGCGCCGGTGCGCGCGAACCAGCGGCACAGGCCGGCCGTCACCGTCGACTTGCCGGCGCCGCTCGTGGCGCCCACGACGAGCAGCGCACCCGGCCCCGGGGCGCCCATCTAGTAGTCGATGCCCTTCATGGCCCGGATGCCCGACTGGTAGGCGTGCTTGAGCACCCGCATCTCCGTCGCCGTGTCGGCGAGCTCGAGGAGGGGACCGGGGGCGTCGCGCCCGGTGCAGATCACGTTCACCTTGGGGGACCGGTCGCGGATGGCGGCGACGACCTCGTCGGTGTCGAACCACCCCCAGTTCATGGGGTAGGTGATCTCGTCGAGCACCACGAGGCGGTGGGTGCCGGCCGCCAGGAGCGACGCGGCCTGGCGCCACGCCTCACGAGCCACGGCTTCGTCCTTGCCGAGGTCGTCGCTGTCCCACGTGAACCCCTCGCCGATGGCGAACCACTCGACGCCCAGCTCGCGAGCCACCTTCTCCTCGCCGGTGTTCCACTTGCCCGACTTGAGGAACTGCACGACGGCGACGGGCCAGCCGCGGGCCACGGAGCGGATCATGGTGCCGAAGGCGGCGGTGGACTTGCCCTTGCCGTTGCCCGTGTTCACGAGCACGAGGGAGTCGGCGCGGCGGAGCTCCGGCGGCTCCTGGTGCTCGGTGGGCGGGGCGTCGGTGGGGGTGTCGCTCATCGTTGCTCGTCCTCGTTGGCGTGGGGGTCGGAGGTGGCGGGTGACGCAGGCGCCGGCTGGCGCCGGGGCTCCCTGCGCCGGCGGACGGTCACGGTGACCGAACCGTCGTCGTCGACGTCGCACGTGGCATCGACGCCCCAGTGGGCGCCGATGACGTCGGGCGTCAGCACGTCGCTCGGCGTGCCGTGGGCCACGAGGCGACCGTCGGCCATCGCCGCGACCACGTCGGCGAACTGGCCGGCGACGGTGAGGTCGTGGACGGTGGTGACAATGGTCAGCTCGCGTTCGGTCCGCAGGTCGGCGATCAGCTCGAGCACCTCGAGCTGGTGCCCGACGTCGAGCGCGGCGGTGGGCTCGTCCAGCACCAGCACCGGCGTGTCCTGCACGAGGGCGCGTGCCAGCACGACGCGCTGGCGCTCCCCGCCCGAGAGCGTGTCGACCCGCCGGTCGGCGAACCCCTCGAGCCCGAGCCGCTGGAGCACGGCGAGTGCCCGGCGCCGGTCCTGCACCGATGACGAGCACCGCAGGCCCTGGTGCGGGGCCCGGCCGAGCAGCACGTAGTCGAAGGCCCGCATGCCGGGCGGGATCACCGGGTGCTGCGGGACGACGGCGAGGTCCCGCG
>CAZCJT010000681.1:0-1615 GCA_964498565.1 uncultured Acidimicrobiaceae bacterium | reverse complement strand
CGAGCACGTCGAGCGCGTCGGCCCGGCCCGACGCCGCGACCAGCGCGTCGACGACCTGCCGGCGTCGCCCGGTCAGCTCCGGGAAGGAGAGCCGGTCGAGGTCGAGCGGGGCGCCCCGGGAGCCGACCGCCTTGCCCTCCGACGGAGGCAGCAGGATCAGCACCACAGGCCGGCGATGGGTGGGACCGTCACGGGCGTGGATCCTCGCCCAGCGCGTGCTGGCGGATCCAGGCGTGCATCGCGATGCCCGACGCCACGCCGGCGTTGATCGACCGCGTCGATCCGAACATCGCGATTGAGCACACGAGGTCGACGTGGTGGCGCGCCTGGTCCGACAGGCCGGGCCCCTCCTGGCCGAACAGCAGCACGCAGCGCTCCGGCAGCTCGGAGCGCTCGAGCGGGACGCTGCCCGGCAGGTTGTCGATGCCCACGATGGGGAGGTCGCGAGCGGCGGCCCAGGCGGCGAGCGCGGCGACGTCGGGGTGGTGGTGCACGTGCTGGTAGCGGTCGGTCACCATGGCCCCCCGGCGGTTCCAACGGCGTCGGCCGACGACGTGGACGGCCTCGGCCAGGAACGCGTTGGCGTTGCGCACGACGGTTCCGATGTTGAGGTCGTGGCGGAGGTTCTCGACCGCCACGTGGAACGGGTGCCGCCGGGTGTCGAGGTCGGCGACGATGGCATCGAGGCGCCAGTACCGGTAGCGGTCGACCACGTTGCGCCGATCCCCGGAGGCCAGCAGCTCCGGGTCGAGGCGGGGGTCGTCCGGCCACGGCCGGGGGTGCGGCCCCACGCCGACCTCCACCTCGTCCGCCGGGTCGGCCGGGTCGCTCACCGGGAGTCGCTGCGGATCCCGCGCAGGCCGCGCCACGCCAGGTCGGCGACCCGGTCGGCCACCTCGTCGGCGTCGAGGTCGAGGTCGTCGCCGAGCCAATGCCGGGTGGCGCCCTCGGCGATGCCGACGATGCCGTGGGCGAGCAGGACCCGCTCGTGCTCCACCAGGCCGGGCACGGTGATGAGCTCGGCGATCACCTCGGCGATGCTCCGCTCCAGACGTGCTGCCTCCTGGGCGAACTCCGCGTCACGCCTGGTGCCCCCGCCGAACATCAGCTGGTACTCGTCGGGCGACTCGACGACGAAGCGGAAGTAGGCCCGCAGGCCCCGCTGGACCTGTTCGCGCGGTCCGGCCGCGGCACTCGTGGCCTGGTCGATGGACGCCATCAGCCTCAGGCTCACCAGCTCCAGGAGCTCGAGGTACAGCGCCCGCTTGGACGTGAAGTGCTGGTACACCACCGGCTTGGTGACGCCGGCGGCCTCGGCGACGTCGTTCATCGACGTCTGGTGGAAGCCACGCGAGGCGAAGACGTGCAGGGCCACCTCGAGGAGCTGTTCCCGCCGCCGGGCTGCAGGGAGCCGGGAGGACATGGGACGTGGCTACCACCGACGCCGCGCCTCGGGCACATCACCGTCGGCACCGCCGCCAGATCTCGATGCCGGTGGAGGAAGGAGTGGAGGCGGGGTCGGGCGAACCCTTGGCCGTGCCCGCCCGCAACAGCGCCCCTGCTGCCACCGCACGCCGCCCGGCCCAGCCGATCCGGCCGCTGCCGGCCCGACGGG
>CAZCJT010000680.1:0-1623 GCA_964498565.1 uncultured Acidimicrobiaceae bacterium | reverse complement strand
CTAGGTCAGGGGCGTCTGGCGGCCCGGTAGCGGACCACCGCCACCACCGCCATGCCGACGGCGAGCACGAGCCAGCCGGCGGCGAGCGCCCCGCTGCTCATGGCGGCGACGAGCAGGAACCCGACCGCCAGCAGGGCCGAGATGGCCCACGCTGCCTCCCCCACCTCAGGTGATCCGGGTCAGGTCGGGCAGCACGTTGCAGCCACCACACATGTCAGCCTCCTCGGGCGTCGTCGTGCCGGCGAGGATACGCCGTCACCAGGGCTCGCAGGGGGTGACCCAGAACGCCGAGCCCCACGTGAGGTCGAAGGGCCAGCCCGCCACGACGTGCACGATCAGCGCCCACGAGACGAACCGGGTGAGGAGGGCGAAGTTCTCGAACTCGTGGGCGGCCGTGCTTGGCCCGTTCGATCGACGCCTCGTACGGGGCGTCGGAGCCCGGTGCACCGGTGTCCGCCATCGGGGCGAGACGCTACCGCTGCTCCCCCGGCGGGTGATCCACCGTAGAGGCCGGCCGACCGTCGACGAAGCGGAGCATCGCCGCCAGCGCCTCGACCCGCAGCATCGGTGCGCCCGCGTCCCTGGCAGCGCGGGTGGCGACCTCGTAGATGGCCTCCACCTCGAGGGGGCGCCCGGCGTCGTGGTCGAGCTTCATCGACGGGTCGTAGGGCCGCATGGCATCGGTGAGGGCCAGCATCTCGTCGCTGACGCTGTCGGGCAGGGCGCTGCCGACGGCCCGGGCCCCGGCCGCCACCTCACCCATCAGCTCGGCGACCAGGGTGCGGGTCGACGGATCGGCGAGCAGCTCCTCGGTGGTGGCGTCCAGCACGGTGCAGAGCCCGTTGAAGGGGATGTTCCACACCAGCTTGCGCCAGCGCGCCACGGCGAGGTCCGAGAGCGTGGTCGTCTCGACGCCGGCGCCGGCGAGGTCACCGGCGACGTGCTCGGCGGCGGCGAGGTGGCGCGGTTCGAGGGGTGCCAGCGTGACGGCGCCGTAGTCCAGGTGCTCGGCTCGGCCGGGTGCGGACCGATGGGCGCACACGAAGCAGAGGCCGCCGAGGACCGGGCCGGCATCCGGCACCTCGGCCCGGAGCCGCTCCTCGGCGCCGAGCCCGTTCTGCAGCACCACGACCGTGGTGCCGGGAGCGCACGCGGGACCGACGAGGTCGGCCAGCAGGTGGTTGGCGGTGGTCTTCGTGGCCAGCAGCACCACGTCGGAGGGCGGCAGGTCGCCTCCCTCGGTGGCGACCACGACGTCATCGGGGCGGATCCGCAGCGTGCGCCCCTCGGTGCGGACCTCGACGCCGTGGCGGCGGAGCTCCTCGACCCCGCTGCGCACGAGCCACCGGACCGGGTGCCCGGCCTCGGCCAGGCGGGTCCCGTACAGCAGCCCGACCGCACCGGCGCCGACGACGGTGTAGCTGCGCCGAGCTGGTGCGTCAGTCATCGTCGGCGTCGCGCAGGGCGCGACCGACCTCGACGGGCACGGTCCAGTCACGCTCGGGGCGGTGGTGCTGGCGCGCCCATGCCACCGTGACGGGGTCGGCCCCCGCCCGCTCCAACAGCTCGGCGCCGATGGTGTCATGGTGCAGGTAGCGGCCGACGCGACCCCGCACCCCGGTC
>CAZCJT010000679.1:0-1625 GCA_964498565.1 uncultured Acidimicrobiaceae bacterium | reverse complement strand
CGAGCGCGGCCTCGCCGGCGCCGGCCTCGACCAGCACGTTGTCGATGAGCGTGACCCGCTGGCGCCAGTGATCGAACGCGGCGAGCTGGCCGATGATCGACAGGACCGCATCGGGGTGGCCGCGATCGTCGGGCGGCACGTCGGGGAGGCGCTCGACCTCGCGCACCACGTCGTAGCCCAGGTAGCCGACCAGGCCGCCGTGCAGCGGGGGGAGGTCGGCCAGCTGGGGCGAGCGGTGACGGGCCAGCAGCGCTTCGACGGCGGCCAGGATGCCCTGGTCGGTGGGGATGTCGGGGTGGAGCTCGCCCTCCACGGTGAGCGACCCGTGCTTGCTCGTGAGGGTGGCGAGCGGGTTGCGCCCCACGAAGGACCAGCGGCTCCACCGCTCGCCGTGCTCGACGGACTCGAGGAGGAACCCCGGTTCGTCGCCGACGAGGCGGGCGAAGGCGGCGACCGGGGTGACGAGGTCGGCGAGCAGCTCCCGCCACACCGGGACCACCGTGTGGTCGGCCGCCAGGCGGTGGAACTCCTGCCGCGACGGCCGGACCGCGGCGTTCACCCGTTCGGGGCGACGTCGGGGTCGGCGAAGGACCGGTAGAAGCAGGAGTACTCGCCGGTGTGGCAGGCGCCGGCGCCTTCCTGCTCGACGACCAGGAGGATGGTGTCGCCGTCGCAGTCGTAGCTGGCGTGGCGGATGTACTGGCGGTCGCCGGAGGTCTCCCCCTTGCACCAGTACTCCTGGCGGGACCGGCTCCAGAACCAGGTGCGGCCGGTCTCGAGGCTCTTGCGCAGCGACTCGTCGTTCATCCAGGCCAGCATCAGGATCTTGCCCGTGCCCTCCTCCTGGACGATGGCGGGGACCAGGCCGTCGGCGTTGTAGGTGATGTTCGCCAGGTGGCCCTCGTCGAACTCGATCGGGGTGGTGGTCGGGCCCGTCGACGTGGTGCCGGTCATGTCGGCATCGTAGATGCGGGCCCGGCGGGGCCCGAAGTGGGATGCGCCCACCTCAGGTCGCCGACACGCTCCAGTGCCACGGCTCGCTCGAGAGGTTGAAGAAGCCGTAGCCGGCGGCGTTGGCGGCGAGCCAGCGGTAGGCCGGCGAACGGCGGCTGGTGATGCTCTGGTCGCCGTGCATGAAGTCGATGGCGAGGCCGCTCTCGTGCAGCGAGCGGTTGGGCTTGGCGGTGGGCGGCGAGCAGGCGCCGCTCGGCTTCTCGAAGATGTCGTACTCGGTGGGGCCGCAGTGCGCCCGTCGCAGCTCGATCTGGCGCTCGGTCGACCGGTACGCCTTGCCCCGCAGATCGATGCCGTCGGCCTCGGCGGCGGCGAGCAGGTCACGGAGGGAGCCGGCGATGGCGCCGTGGACCTTGAAGCCCTCCACGCGCACGAGGGGCAGGTCCTGGCGGCCCCGCTCCGCCTCAGCCAGCCAGCGACCGGCGGGCAGCATGCCGGCCCGGGCGGCTCGCAGCTCGTCGTAGAGGTACCGGATGTGGGCGTCGATTCGGTTGGCGCTCCGGTGGGTCACGTCCAGAGCCACCCGGTGGGCCTGGCGGCGGGCTTCGCGCTCGAAGACCCGGGCCTCGGCCGCGGCGTGGGCCTCGGCCGCAGCCAGCACCTGCAGCTCG
>CAZCJT010000678.1:0-1636 GCA_964498565.1 uncultured Acidimicrobiaceae bacterium | reverse complement strand
GATGGCGTCGCGCACGATCTCGGCCAGCTGCTCGGTGGTGGTGACGGGCCGGGCCTCGATGATGGCCCGGGCCACGCGGTCGGCGTGGCGCTCGTCGCCGAAGCGGCGCAGGATGCGGACCAGCTCGCCGTGGTCGGCGTCGTTCACCACGTCGGAGGCGGCGCGACCGGTGGTGGGGTCCATGCGCATGTCGAGCGGGCCGCTGTTGCGGTAGCTGAAGCCGCGGTCGCCGCGATCGAGCTGGGGCGAGGAGACGCCGAGGTCGAGCAGGACGCCGGACAGGCCGGTGGGGGCCTCGTCGGAGACCGTGGCGGCGTCGGTGGTGCGGTTGCGGCGGAGGAGTCCCATGGCATCTGCGATCCGGTCGAAGCGGGTGTGCACCACGAGGGCCCGGTCCCCGAAGCGGGCGAGCCGCTCGGTGGCCACCTGCACGGCGAGCGGGTCCCGGTCGAGCCCCAGCACCGACAGGTGCGGGTGGGCCTCGAGGATCGCCGTGGCGTGGCCGGCTCCGCCCAGCGTGCCGTCGACCACCCAGCCCGGCGGGACCGGTGCGAGGGCGGCGACGACCTCGTCCCGCAGGACGGGGACGTGGCGGAAGGACCGGGAGGAGTCGTCTGCGTCGCTCACCGGCAGCCCCTCGGCCGCCGAAGGCCCGCCGGGATGTATGCCCCGGTCGGGCACGATGAAAGAGCGGGCGGAGAGTAGGGGCCTTCCATCTCGACGCCCGAGAGGCTGCGAGTGAGCGGCGCGGTGACTCCTGTTGTGGTGGTGCTCGTCTGCTCGGTGGACGCGCTCCCTTCGTTCACGGTCGGTGGGCTGTGGTGGGGGTGTCAGAAGCGGGCATGGTCCAGCACGTCGACGACGGCGTCGTCGACGGTGAGGCCGGCATCGAGGGCGGCATCCCCGACGGGGACGATCTCGATCCGGGGACCGGCGCCCAGCACGAGGACGTCGCGGTCGAGGGAGGCCTCGATGCGGACGGCGTGCGGGATCACGATGCGGCCCTGCGAGTCCGGCGTGACGCCGTGGGTGCTCGACAGGAAGGTCCGAACCTGGGTGCTGGTGAGGTCGCCGGAGGTGACCCGCTCGTTCAGCTGGTCGACGGCGGCGCGGTAGGTGGCCTCGTCCCAGATGACGGCCCGGCCGTCGAGCACGACGAGGGAGCCGCCGCCGAGCAGCGCCTTGCGCATCTGGACCGGCAGCGTGAGCCGGCCCTTGTCGTCGATGGCGTACTCACCCCGACCCCGGAACTGGGAGGCGGCGTGGACCGGAGCGGGAGCGGGTGTCGCAGCAGGGCTCATCAGGGCTGTCGCCCCACTGCGCTCCTCTGTCGCTGCTCCGGTCTCCGCCATGCAGGGCACAGTACGTCGACCCAAGGAGAAACGTCAACGTTTCTGGGCACATTCCCCACAGAATGTCACCGCAGCTGTCACGACGTGGCCGTACCAGGGCGGGCCAGGTCTGCGCCCCCACCGTGTTCTCCTCCACGGGGCTGACGCCGGAGGCGTCCCGGGTGCTCCTCAGTCGAGCGAGGCGACGAGCGCGGCGACCAGGTCGTCGCGGCTGGCGTGGTCGCCGATGCCGGCGCCGACGCCGGCGAGGGCCCCCACGTCGGGTCGGGACGACAGGAGCGCGG
>CAZCJT010000677.1:0-1637 GCA_964498565.1 uncultured Acidimicrobiaceae bacterium | reverse complement strand
CGGCCTTGACCCGGGGCTGGACGGCCCGGACGACGCCCATCGCCCGGGCTCCCGTCCGCCCGCGGGTCACCCCCGACCGGTTGTACTGCGTGCCCGTGTCGAAGGTGTGGCGAGCCACGCCGAGGTGGTCGCACACCCGGTCCAGGGCCGCCTGGGGCCGGGAGGTGACGAGGTCGTAGTCGAGGACGAGCAGCGACCCCGCGCCGAACCGGCTGGCCCAGCGGCCGAGCTGCTCGTCGTAGAGGCCCATGCGCAGCACGTGGGTGCCGGAGGCGTAGGGCGTGTACCCGCGCCCGCCGGCCTGCTCCCGCTCGCACGCGGCCCGGAACCCGGCCACGGCGTCGGCGGCAGGTGCGCGGTTGATGTGCAGCCAGTGGCTGTAGGCCCTGTCGATCGGGTTGCGGAGGATGGCGATGGAGCGTGGAGCGTCCAGCAGGCGGGCGACCTGCTGGGGCGCCTCCCGCACGTAGAGGTAGAGCGGCGACGCCTCCCCCACCGCCTGGCCGGGCCGTGCGTGGGCGAAGAGCCCCTCGTACTGGGACCGATCACGCACCGACTTGGCGACCACCGGCGACGACGGCTCGAACAGCGGGGTCGGCGGCGTCGTCGTCTGGTCGAACGCGAAGAAGTTCGGTTCCTTGATCGACGACATCGAGATGTCGGGGTGCTGCTCCAGGTAGTAGTGCACCGAGGTCGTCGCGGCCCGCGCCGCGCCGAGGACCAGGAACGTCGGCATCGTCACCGCAGGACGTCCCGGTACTGCTGCTCGACGGCCCGCACGAGGGTCTCGGGTGCGAAGCGGGCGACGGCCACGGCATGGCCGGCATCGGCGAGCCGCCGCGCCTCGTCGGGGTCGGCCAGGAGGTCGAGGATCGCGTCGGCCAGTGCCTCCGGGGACCTGGGCGCGACCAGACGCCCGGTGACCCCGTCCTCCACGACCTCGGGCACGGCACCCACCGCCGTGACGGCCACGGGCCGGCGCAGGAGCAGCGCCTCGGCGACCGACAGCGGCGACCCCTCCCACATCGAGGACAAGGCGAACACGTCGGCCGCGGCGAGCTCGTCGGCCGCCGACGGCTGTGCACCGAGGAGCTGGACGGCGTCGCCCAGGTCGAGCCGGGCGTGCTCGGCCCGGACCTCGGCCTCGGCCGGTCCCCCGCCGACCACGACGAAGCGCACCTCGGGCCGGGCATCGAGGACGAGGCGGGCCGCGGCCAGCAGCGTGGGCAGGTCCTTCTGGGGGTTGAGCCGCGCCACCGTGGTGACCAGCGGGGCATCGCCGACGCCGAGATGGCGGCGCACGGTGGCTGCGTCACGGGTCGGCACCGGCATGGGTCCCACCGGCGGGATCACATGCATGGACGACGTGTCGTCGAACCGGGAGGCGATCTCCGACGACACCGCGATCGTGCGGTCCATCCGCCCGGGGAGACGTCGCTCGAGCTGGCGGAGCACGGGTGCGGCTCGACCGGCCGTGTCCTCGAGCACCACGTTGTGGATGGTCATGAGCCGAGGCCGGACCCTCGCCGCGACGGTGCAGAGTCCGGCCGTGAGGCCGTGCGCGTGGACGACGTCGACCTCGCGGCCGAGGGCGCGCAGCGCCCGCGCCGAACGGGCCACAGCCATCGGCGACGAGC
>CAZCJT010000676.1:0-1639 GCA_964498565.1 uncultured Acidimicrobiaceae bacterium | reverse complement strand
CGGCCGAGCTCAACGTCGCCGCCGAGGAGCTGGCCGAGTCCGTCTCGGGGCTGCTCGACAGCCCGGAGCTGTACCACCTCGCCGTGCGCGTGCGTCCAGAGTGGGGGAACGACCGATGAACGACACCTTCCGACACCGCGGGGTGCTCGTCGGCGAGCACGTCCGGGTCGCCGCGGTCGGCACCGAGACGGCGCTCGGCCCCGTCGTCGACGCTGACGCCGCCCCACTCCAGACGGCGGGCGGGCCCGAGCTGCTCGCGCGGGAGCAGTACGGCGGCCCCGAGTCCGGGTTCGACACCCGGATGTACCTCGACGCCGCCCAGCTCGAACGGCTCCTCGACGTCGCCCGGGCGTCGCCCACTCGTCGGGTCAAGCTCGACCTCGTCGGCGTCACCGCCCGGCTCTACCGGGGCCGGGACGGGCATGTCTACTCGGTCTGGTCGATCGTCCACCTCCCCCCGCGGGCCGAGCCGGCGCCGCTCCCGTTCGCGCGGCGGTGACGCGTGGCGCTTCCCGGGCCTCTGACGTCGCTGGGCCGCGCCGGGGGACTCGGACGACCGGTTGACCAACACACACACCCAAACGCGCCAGCGGCCAACTGCGGCCCGGCATCCACGTACGATCGAGGTGACATCGTGAACCCCAAAACGAAGGCCACCATCGACGCGATGACGGTCTACCAGCTTCTTCGCGAGCACCGCTTCGCTGCGGCCGGCGACCTTCGCTACCAGGGCGAGGAAGGCAAGTACCGCATCCAGCGTCTCGCCCAGCTTCGCGACCAGGACCCGCCCGCCTACGTCGCCGCATCCAAGGCCATAGGGTGGGGGCGGTGATGTCCGACCTCTCCACCGAGCGGCTCCAGGCCATGCTCGACGCTTCCACGGGCGGCCGGTGGGCCGCGGAGATCATCCCCGGCGACATCGGCCCCCGCTGCTTCGTGGTAATAATGGACCCGTCCGGTGCGCCGGACGACGATGTCGACATCCTGGCCGACGCGTACGGCGTGCCCGACGACGCGCACCTGATGGCCCTCGCCCCCGATCTCGCCCGCGAGGTGCTGCGACTCCGGCGGGCGCTCGCGCACTACGCCGACCCGGCCGAGTGGCACGCGGCGCACGGGGAGCCGTGGAGGCTCCGGTTCAACTCGTCGGATCTCGACGACCACGGATGGGCCGAGGCTGCGGCGGCTCTTGGGCGCGATCCTGAACAGGACGAGGTGCCCCGTGGCTGAGCACCCCCTACATGCGGCTGCCCGGCTCGCCCACCGCCGATACGCCGAGGTCGGTGGCATGGCTGCCGCTGGCGACGCCGACAGGGCTTGCGCGGCTTGGCGGGCTGCGGGGTGTCCGGAGGAGATCACCGACCCGGAGGATGTCCGCGCCGACGAGCGCGCCCGGATCGTGGCACACCTGCGGGAGCGCGCGGCCCGCTACGGGCGCGACGGATGCGCCGAGCCGCCCGGGTCGCGGCTGATGGACCTACTCGCAGCGGCGGACGCAGCGTTGACGCTGGCCGCCGACGCCATCGAGCGCGGCGAGGTGGACGATGGCTGACCCGATCTCCTCCCGCCTGATCGTCGAGGCCGCCCGCCTCGTCCGGCTGGAGCACGCCGCCGACGAAAGCGAGTGGGCCGGGACCGC
>CAZCJT010000675.1:0-1642 GCA_964498565.1 uncultured Acidimicrobiaceae bacterium | reverse complement strand
CGCCGTTGACCCACACGCGGCAGGAGGGGAGGATGGCGCCGAAGCCGGCGCCGTAGCGGGCCACGGCCGCGTCGAGCAGGTCGCCGACGGTGGTGCCGTCGAGGTGGTCCCGGTCGGTGCCGGCGGCCTCCCGTGCCCCGGCGAACAGGCGGATCGTCGGCATCGGCCCGGAGGCTACCGGGCTACCGTCGCCCGGATGCCCGAACCGTCCCGGTTGCTCGTCGTCCGCCACGGGCAGTCGACCTGGAACGCCGACGGTCGCTGGCAGGGCACGGCGGACCCGCCCCTCTCCACCCTCGGCGTCCGCCAGGCCCGTCATGCCGCCGAGCACCTCGGCACCTTCGACGCCGTGGCGTCGTCCGACCTGGAGCGGGCGTTCGTGACGGCGACGATCCTCGCCGACGAGCTCGGCATCGGACCGGTGCAGACCGACCCCGACCTGCGCGAGCGCGGCGCCGGGGAGTTCCAGGGGCTCACCCGGGCCGAGATCGAGGAGCGCTTCCCCGGCTACCTCGCCGAGCACCGGCGCCCGCCAGGGTGGGAGGACGACGACTCCGTCCTGCCCCGCGCCGCCGGCGCACTCGGCCGCATCGCGGCCAGCGTCGGCCCGGGCGGAACCGCCCTGGTGGTGACCCACGGGGGCGTGATCCACACCCTGGAGCGGGCGCTCGACGTGGAGCGGGCCCAGCGCCTCCCCAACCTGGGAGGGCGCTGGTTCACGGTGGGGCCGGGGCACCTCGGCGCCGGCGACGAGGTGCTGCTGGTCGACGAGGACGAGATGACGGTGCCCGGCCAGCTCTGAGCCGGCCGAGGTCAGCAGCCGACCCCGAGCCAGACCGGCAGGTCCCGGGAGGTGCCGGCCACCACGGCCCGGCCGCCGACGTTGAGCTCGGTCGAGGCGCCGCCGTCGAACTTCACCAGGTCCTCCCAGCCGTTGCCTTGCGCCCACACGACGAGGTCGCGGGCGTCGAGGTTCGTGGTGGCACCGAAGAGCAGCCAGCCCCGGTCCTCGTCGAAGGCGACGAAGGAGTGGCGCAGCGTCTGCATGGTGTACGGGTCGTTCACGTAGTCCCGGTCGAAGTTCTTGTTCTTCTGGCCACCGATGATCAGCGGCGCCCCTGCTGCCGCCCACACCCACTGGTCGTTGTTCGGCTCGTGCTCGGGGTGCAGCTCGTCCAGGTACGGCGAGTTCTCTGCGGCGGAGAGCCACGACTCGAGCACGGCCATACCCCGGTTGTGCATGACGTTGGACAGGCGCTGGTCGTCGGCGCTGAGGGTGTCGCCCGGCCACACCTCCACCACGTCGTGCGGGGTGGCGTCGAAGCGCAGCCCGAGGATGCCGCGGTCGAGGCGGTCGGCCGAGCCCTTGACGTGGCGGCCGTCGACGACGCCGAGGCCCACGGAGCCCGGGTTCGGGCGGTCCTTCTCGGACTCCAGGACCCAGTTGGCGTTGATGGACGCCACCGAGCACCGATCGGCGCCGGCGGAGAACACGCCCCGGGCGAAGTCGACCAACACGCCCCGGAACGCCCCGGAACCGCCACCGACCCGGGGCACGGCCACGTGCTGGTCCTGGTAGCCGTCGGTGGCCAGGGTCGCCTCGGCGAGCGGCCGCAGGGGCGGGCGCCGGCAGGCGGGGACG
>CAZCJT010000674.1:0-1643 GCA_964498565.1 uncultured Acidimicrobiaceae bacterium | reverse complement strand
CTCCACCACCCCCGCTCGGCTTGCCGGCCGCGGCCTTGACGGGCGGCTGGGCCTTGGCCCGCGACGTCGCCTCCCGATGGCGGGAGCCGTCCCCGAGCAGCGTGGCGTCAGGGACCGTCACCACCTGGGGGAGGCCGAGGTCCCGCTGCAGCGTCTTGACGTCCTTGCGGTTGTTGTCCCGCACGAACGAAACCACGACGCCTTGGGCGCCGGCCCGGGCGGTGCGGCCCGAGCGGTGCAGGTAGGTCTTGTCGTCCTCGGGCGGATCGAAGTGGACCACGCAGGCCACGCCGTCGACGTGGATGCCGCGGGCGGCGACGTCGGTGGCGATGAGCGCCTGCACGTGGCCCTTGGTGAACGCCTCCAGGGCGCGGGTGCGCTGGTTCTGGTTGCGGCCACCGTGGATGGCAGCTGCCTCCACGCCGGCCTTGGCCAGCTGCTTGCACAGGCGGTCGGCGCCGTGGCGGGTGCGGGTGAACACGATGGTCGGCCCGGCGGCGACGACGGCGTCACGGGTGTGGTCGACGCGCTGCTCGTGGTCGATGGACCAGAAGTGGTGGGCCATGGCCGTCATGTCCGGCTCGACCTCGCCGACCTCGGCCCGCACCGGGTCCTGTTGGTAGCGACGGGTGAGCTCGGCGATGTCGCCGTCGAGCGTGGCCGAGAACAGCAGCGTCTGGCGGTCGGGCAGGGTGCGATCGAGCAGGCGCTTGACGGCGGGCAGGAAGCCCATGTCGGCCATGCGGTCGGCCTCGTCGACGACGACGACGCCCACCTCGGCGAGGCTGACGTTTCCGCTGCCGATGAGGTCCTCGAGCCGACCCGGGCACGCGACGAGGACGTCGACGCCGCGGCGCAGGGCCTGGGTCTGGGGGCCGTAGCCGACGCCGCCGTAGACGGCGGTGACGGAGCGGTCAGCGGCCTTGGCCAGCGGTGCCAGCTCGTCGCGGATCTGGTCGGCCAGCTCGCGCGTCGGCGACAGGATCAGCGCGCTCGGGTGCCCGGGCCGGGCCTTGGCGGTGTTGACCAGCGTCGGGATGCCGAAGGCGATGGTCTTGCCGGAGCCGGTGGGGGCTCGGCCGCACAGGTCGCGGCCGGCCAGGGCGTCGGGGATGGTGGCGGCCTGGACCTCGAAGGCGCTGGTCATGCCGTTGGCATGGAGCGCGTCGACGATGGGCTGGGGGACGCCCAGGTCCGCGAAGGACGGGGCGGTGTACTCGGATTGCACAGGTTCTCTCGATCAGGGTTGCTGGATGGCGCACTCGAATTGGTGCCGAACAGCAGTCAGATCGAGGAGCGTCGGGCCCTTCGTGGCCCTCCCGCGTGAGCATGCTCCGGGGAGCAGGTGGTCCGGGGAGCGAGCTCGACCCGGCGCGGTGCGGCCACGATACCCGCTGGCGGGCGGGAATCCACGATCCCGTATCGTGCCGCCGTGCTCCCGGTCTGGCTCGACGGCGCCCTCCTCGACCCCGCTGACGCCCGGGTGCCGGTCTCGGACCACGGGATCACGGTGGGCGACGGCGTCTTCGAGACCCTGCGGACCGCGCCGGAACCGGGCACCAACCGGTGGGCGCCCTTCGCCGTCACCCGCCACCTCCGGCGGCTCCGCCGCAGCCTCGCCGGCCTCGGCCTGGAGCTCGACC
>CAZCJT010000673.1:0-1646 GCA_964498565.1 uncultured Acidimicrobiaceae bacterium | reverse complement strand
CCGGCGGTCGGACCAGCCGAGCTCCGGTGCGATCAGCTCGGCGACCGCAGCAGCCGCGTCGGACGTGGCGTCGCGCGACAGCATCAGACCCCGCACGCGCCGCTCGAGGACGTCGGCGAGCGTGGTGGCCATCTCGTAGCGGACGGCGTAGACGGCCTCGGCCCGGAGGTGCGGGAGGCCCGGGACGAGCGGTTCGGCGAGCGACGGGTCCCGTTCGGCCATGGCCTGCACGACCCGCGCCTCGCCGCCGTAGCGCTGCTGGAGGTGCTGCTTCGGGCCGGTGGCGGACGGGTCCCAGCCGTCGGCGCCGAGGAGCCGGAGCCGTCCCGTCCGGGAGCGGCGCTGGGACCGGGGGAGGTCGAGGACGGCGGCCACGGCGCGCATCGTGTCGACCGCCATCTCCCGGTAGGTGGTGAGCTTCCCCCCGGTGACGCTCACGACGCCCGACGCGCTGGTCACCACCGCGTGGTTGCGGGACAGGTCTGCGGTGCGGCCCGACGTCGTCGCCTTGACCAGCGGCCGCAGCCCCGCCCACGTGCCCACGACGTGGCGCTCGGCGATGTCCGTGGTGGTGGAGTGGTTGATGGCCCCCAGCAGGTACTCGACGTCCTCGCGGGTGCACTGCGGGTCCTCGGTGGTGCCGTCGTGGTCGGTGTCGGTGGTGCCGATGTAGGTGAACGCCGGCTCCTCCCCGTCGGGAGCCGGCCACGGCACCACGAAGATGCTCCGCTTGTCCTTGGGCACCGGCGCCACCACTGCGATGTCGTTGCGCACGAGCGACCACGGCACCGTGAGGTGGATCCCCTTCGCCGGCCGGATGGCGTGCGGGTGCTGGCCCTCGTCCATGGCTCGGACGTCGTCGGCCCACACGCCGGCGGCGTTGACGATGGCCCGGGCCCGCACCTCGAAGCGGGCGCCGCCCTCGGTGTCCTCGACGATCGCGCCCGTGGCCCGACCGCCCTGGTGCACGACCTGCACCACCGGGGCGTGGTTGACGCACACCGCCCCGTGCAGCTCGGCGGCGGTGCGGGCGATGGTCAGGGTGAGCCGGGCGTCGTCGGCCTGGGCGTCGTAGTAGAGGTAGCTGGCGCCCACCCGGTCGGCCGGCAGCGTGGGCATGTGGGCCAGCGTCTCCTCCTTGGAGATCCGCTGGTGGAGCTTGCCGATCCGGGCACCGCCGGTGAGGTCGTACATCCACATGGCCGAGCCGAGCGCCTTCTCCAGCTTGGGGTGGATGACGCCGCCCTTGCCGAACATCGGGATCAGGAAGGGCATGACCCGCACCAGGTGGGGCGCGTTGCGCAGCAGGCGCTGGCGCTCGTGGAGCGCCTCGTAGACGAGGCGGACGTCGCCGTTCTGCAGGTAGCGAAGCCCGCCGTGCACCAGCTTGGAGCTCTTCGACGACGTCCCCGACGCGAAGTCACCCCGCTCGACGAGCGCGGTCCGCAGGCCGCGGCTCGCCGCGTCGAGGGCCACGCCCACCCCGGTGATGCCGCCACCCACCACCAGGACGTCGAACGCCTCGTCGGCCAGGCGCCGCAGGTTGCGGCTGCGCTCGAACGCGCCGGGGAGGACCGGGGTGGGGATCACGCCGCCAGGCTACGAGGGGGTCACCCCCCGGCGGCCACCTGCTCGGACCCGGGCTC
>CAZCJT010000672.1:0-1650 GCA_964498565.1 uncultured Acidimicrobiaceae bacterium | reverse complement strand
GGCGCCGGGCTGCTGGCGGCGGCGTGGGTGCTGGACGGCATCGACCCGGCGAACAAGCGGCTCCTCACGCCCGCGTTCGTCTGCCTCGCCGCCGGCGTGGCGCTGCTGGCGTTCAGCACGTTCCTGGTCGCCCTCGACGTGGTCGGCGCCCGCCGGGAGCGCCCGCTGATGACCGGCCTGACCTGGCCGCTGGTGGCGCTCGGCCGCAACGCGCTCGTGGTGTACCTGCTGGAGCGCTTCCTGCTCCAGACGGCAGCCACCGTGGACGTGGGCGACCGGAGCATGCGGCGGGTGGTGCTCGACGCCCTGCCCGGCACGGACACGACCCGGCACCTCGCCTACACCGTGGTGCTCCTCGCCCTCGTCGGCGCCGTCACGGCCGTGCTGCACCGCCGGCGGTGGTACGTGGCGCTCTGAGGAGGACGCTAGGGGTGGCGGAGCAGGGCGACGAGGAAGTCCGACCCCGGCCGGAACGGCCGCACGTCCCACGTGGCCAGCTCCAGGTCGATCGCCAGCCCTGCGGCGGCGACGTCGGCCCGGAACTCGTCGAAGCCGTAGCCCCGGTGGTCACCGAACCCGATGGCGATGCGGCCGTCCTCGGCGAGGTGTCGACCCATGCCCTCGAGCGCGGCCCGCCGGTCGTCGTCGGGCACGAAGGTGATGACGTTGCCGGCGCACACGACCACGTCGAAGGTGCGGTCGGCGGGGAGGTCGAGGCGGGCCAGGTCACCCACCAGCCACGTCGGCCCGGGGTGGTCCTGCTCGGCGGCCTCGATGAGCGCCGGATCCACGTCGACGCCCACGACCTCGTGGCCGCGCTGGAAGAGCGCACCGCCCACCCGGCCGGGACCGCAGCCGGCGTCGAGGATCCGGGAGCCACGGGGGACCAGCGCATCGACGAAGCGGGCCTCGCCGTCGAGGTCGTCGCCGTCGGCGGCCATGGCGCGGAACCGCTCGATGTACCAGCTCGAGTGGTCCGGGTTCTCGGCCACGATGTCGACCCAGGAGCGTGCACCCATGGTCACAGGATCCCACCCAGCGGCGGTGACGCCAACGCATCCTCGGGATTCAGCTCCTCGAGCTCGCGGTGCGCGGTCTCCGGGTAGCGGGGGAGGAGAAGCAGGACCACGATGGCCGGCCCCACCGACAGGGCGGCCACCCCGGGCCCGAGCGACCAGCGCTCGGCCAACCGCCCGGCGATGACCAGCCCGATGACCGAGCCGCTGACCCCGAGCGCCGTGATGGCCACGTTCGCCTTCGTGCGCAGCGACGTCGGGAACAGCTCGGGTCCGTAGACCGACAGGGCAGGAACGGCGAGGCCGCCCACGATCGACCCGATGGCCGACGCCGCCCACAGCAGGGGTGGCGAGTCCGTCAGGTACATGAGGGCGGTGAACACGGTGCCGCCGGCCACGCCGACGCCGCCGACGAGGCGCTTGCCCCGCACGTCGGCCAGGCGGCCGCCGAGCACGATCCCGAGGCCGCCGGGGGTGATGGTGAGGATCGTGAACGCCGTGATCTGGGCGGCCGAGAAGCCGAAGTCCTCCCGCAGGTACTCGTTCTGGAGCTGCGACGCCGGCGAGGTGAAGGCCGCCAGGGCCAGGGCGGAGCCGGCCAGCAGCGCGAGGCGGCGGCCGTGCCCGGCGAAGC
>CAZCJT010000671.1:0-1652 GCA_964498565.1 uncultured Acidimicrobiaceae bacterium | reverse complement strand
GCCGCCGAGCTCGGCGCCGACCCGTCCCGGCTGGCCGTGGCCGGCGACTCCGCCGGCGGCAACCTCGCCGCGGTGGTGGCCATCCAGGCGAGGGACACGGGTGCGCCGGCGCTGCGCGGTCAGCTGCTGGTCTACCCGGTGACGGACGCGACGATGAGCCACCCCTCGATCGAGGAGAACGCGTCCGGCTACTTCCTCACCAAGGCCGACATGGAGTGGTTCTTCGGCCACTACGCCCCCGAGCGCCCGGACGACTGGCGGCTGTCGCCGCTGGCCGCCGCGGATCTCTCCGGGCTGGCACCGGCGCTGGTGCTCACCGCCGAGTACGACCCGCTCCGCGACGAGGGGGAGGCCTACGCCCACCGACTCGACGACGCCGGCGTGCCCGTGGAGCTGATCCGCAAGGACGGCCTCATCCACGGGTTCTTCGGCATGGTCGCCGACGTGGACGAAGCCCGCGACGCCATGGAGCGGTCCGGCGCCGCGCTGCGAGCCTGGCTGGCCTGAGCGGCTCAGCCCAGCTCGAAGCCGGCCGGCCCCTCGCCGCCCGGCACCACCGTGACGGTCCGACCCACCAGCTGGTCGCCGGAGAGCTCGGCGGCCAGCGACGGGTCGTCGCGACGCACGACCACCCGCTGACGGTCGGCGGTGGTGACGTAGGCGACCACGCTGGCCGGGCCGGCGTCGCGGTCGTGGATGATCGTCCACCCGTCCACCGTCCCGGGACCGGCGGTGCCGGGCCCGGCCTGGGGGATCGCCGTCGCGTCGATGGCGGCCTGGTCCGACGACAGGTCGGGCGTGGCGAAGCCCCCCTCGGGGGGCGTGGTGCTCCACAGCCCGAGCGAGTGCTTGGTGACGTACCAGCCGAGCCCGGTGGTGAGCCCGATCGCGCCCGGGTCGTCGCGCAGCTGCTGGGCCATGGTCGCGATGCTGTGGGTGGTGTAGTTGTTCCCGGGGCCACCGAAGTAGGCGTGGCCGCCGGTCACGGTGAACGGCCTCGGGTCGTCCAGGGCCAGGCCCAGCGCGGTGGCGGAGATCTCCACCGCCACGGGGAAGCACGAGTAGAAGTCGAAGCGGGAGACGTCGTCGAGCCCGCACCCGGCGGCGCCGAACAGCGCCCGCCCGGCCGTCTCGATGGCGGGGGAGCGGTGCAGCTGCGGGCGCTCCAGCGGGTAGAAGACGTCGTTCAGGTCGGCCACCGCCAGCGGGAACACCCACCGGTCCCGGGGGATGCCGGCGGCCTCGGCCGCCTCCACCGAGCACAGCAGGAACGCCGCCGCCTGGTCCACCTCGATGATGGCGTTCATCCGCTTGGTGTACGGCTCGGCGATCATCCGGTTGGCGGGCGTGGGATCGGCCAGCTCCTCCGCCGTGGCCGGCTCGGGGAACCACGCCAGATCGGGGTGCGACGCCGCCACCTCCGTGGCCGGCGCCATGAACCGCCCGAGGAAGCGGCGCTGCTCGTCGAGGTCGCGCCCGGCGTGGTGGGCCACGGCCGACTCGAGGATCGGGTAGAGGAACGGTGGCGGGGCCAGTCCGGCGTGCATCTCCGCCGGCGACGCGCCCATGCGCGTGTCGCCGATCTCGGTGTCCTCACCGGTGGCGTCGGGTGCGGTCCGCGGCGCCACGCCCTGCTTGCGGGCCCGGCGCAC
>CAZCJT010000670.1:227-1661 GCA_964498565.1 uncultured Acidimicrobiaceae bacterium | reverse complement strand
GGTGCGCCCTGGAGCAGCCGCTCCACCCACGCCTGCTCCGCCTCGGCGGTGGCCTCCACGGTGCAGGCGCCGCGCTCCACGGCATGGCCGACGACGGCGGCGATGGTGGCGCCCGCCTCGCTCATGTTGTGGGGCACGTTGGCGATGTGGTTCGCGCCCTGGGAGAGCTGGACGAGGAACAGGTTCGGGAACCCGTGGGTGTGGATGCCGTGCAGGGTCCGCATGCCGTCGGCCCAGTGGTCGCTGAGACGCGTCCCGCCCCGCCCGATCGGATCGAACCCGGACCGGGACACCAGGTCGGTGCCGACCTCGAAGCCGGTGGCCCACACGATGCAGTCGACTTCGTGCTCACGCCCGCCGGCCACCACGCCATGCTCGGTGATGCGCTCGACCCCGCGCCCGTCGGTGTCGACCAGGTGCACGTTGGGCCGGTTGAACGAGGGCAGGTAGTCGTCGTGGAAGCAGGGACGCTTGCACAGCTGCCCGTACCACGCCTTCAGCGCCGCCGCGGTGGCCGGGTCCTCCACCAGCTCGTCGACCCGGGCCCGGACCTCCTCCATCTTCTCGAAGTCGGCGTCCTCGAACGCGTCGAGCAGGGCGTCGGCATCGAAGGCACCGCCCTCGGCCAGGCGGGCCAGGACCTTGGCCTTGACCCGCCGGGAGATGTCGGTCCACCCGTCGGCCACCAGGTCCTCGTCGGCGCCGCCACCGGAGCCGCCCATCGTGTTGGCGGTGAAGTTCTCCAGCCAGCGCTTCTGCCATCCGGGCTCGGCGACGGTGGCGAACCACTCGGGATCGGTGGGCTGGTTGCCCCGGGCGTCCACCGACGACGGCGTGCGCTGGAACACGTAGAGCTCACCGGCGCTGCGGGCCAGGTGGGGGATGCACTGCACGGCGGTGGCCCCGGTGCCGATGATGGCCACCCGTCGGTCGGCGAGGCCGGTGAGCGGCTCCCCGTCCGGGCCGCCGCCGGTGTAGTCGTAGTCCCATCGGCTGGTGTGGAAGGAGTGGCCGCGGAAGGTCTCGATGCCGGGCAGGTCGGGCAGCTTGGCCACGTGCAGCGGGCCGGTGCCCATGGCCACGAACTGGCTGGTGAACGCGTCGCCCCGGTCGGTCCGCACGTGCCACACGCCGGCGTCGTCGTCCCAGGTGAGCTCGCGCACCTCGGTGTGGAACAGGGCCTCCTCGTACAGGTCGTAGTGGCGACCGATGCGGCGGCAGTGCTCCAGGATCTCCGGGGCGTGGGTGTACTTCTCGCTCGGCATGTACCCGGTCTCCTCCAGGAGCGGGAGGTACACGTACGACGCGGTGTCGCACTGGGCCCCCGGGTACCGGTTCCAGTACCAGGTGCCCCCGAAGTCGCCGGCCTTGTCGAGGATGCGCACGCTCTCGACGCCGGCCTCCTTCAGCCGGGCGCCGGTCACCAGGCCGGCG
>CAZCJT010000670.1:0-217 GCA_964498565.1 uncultured Acidimicrobiaceae bacterium | reverse complement strand
CCCCCGCCGATGAACGTGACGGTGACGTGGTCGGTGCGGGGTTCACGGGGCCCGACGGGGAGGTACGGGTCACGGACCAGCCCGCCGGCCAGGCGGCGGTACTGGGCCGAGCCTTCGGGCCGCAGCCGCTTGTCCCGCTCGGCCCGGTACCGCTGGCGCAGCGCGTCCTTGTCGACCGCGGGCGCGGCGGACGGTGCGCTCATCGCCCGGCGGGGGC
>CAZCJT010000669.1:0-1662 GCA_964498565.1 uncultured Acidimicrobiaceae bacterium | reverse complement strand
GCATCGCTGCTCGCCGGCCTGCGCGGCTACGTGCCATGGCGCGCCGCCGCGCCCGCCACGGTGATCGCCGCCTTCGCGACGTGGCTGGGGTCGCAGGCCGCGCAGAACGAGAAGCTCGTCCGACCCTCCTGAAGGCCCGGCGGTCAGTGGATGGGGCCGTCGGCGTCCCGCAGCGACGGGGCCCGTCGGCCGGTCCGTGAAGCGATGACCTCGGCCATGATGGAGACGGCCGTCTCCTCCGGCGTCCGGGCGCCGAGGTCGAGGCCGATCGGCGCCATGACCCGGGCCAGCTGCTCCGGCGTCGCCCCCTCGGCGAGGAGGCGCCGGTTGCGGTCGTCGGTGGTGCGTCGCGACCCCATCGCCCCGAGGTAGCCGACCTCGGTGTCCAGCGCGGCGAGCACCGCTGGCACGTCGAACTTGGGGTCGTGGGTCAGCACGCACACGGCGTCCCGGGGACCGAGCTGGTCGCCGACGCGCTCGAGGAGGCGGTGGGGCCAGTCGACGACGACCTCGTCGGCGAACGGGAACCGCGCCCGGGTGGCGAAGACCTCGCGGGCGTCACAGACCGTGACGCGGTATCCGAGGACCTTGCCGACCCTCGCGAGTGCGCCGGTGAAGTCGACGGCGCCGAAGACGAGGAGCTGGGGCGGCGGGGCGAAGGACTCGACGAACACCGCCACGTCGGTCTCGTTGGCCTGGCCCTGCCGGCCGTAGTGCCGCACGCCGGTGGTGCCGGCCGCCAGCTCCCCGAGGGCGTCACGGCCGACGACCCGGTCGAGGTCCGCGTCTCCCAGGCTGCCGAGGGGTTCGACGCCCGGGCGCACCAGCAGCTTGGCGCCCACGCCCGGCCCGTCGACCACCGTGGCCAGGGCGACGGGCTCCTCGTCGACGATGGCGGCGCGCAGGACGTCGAAGAGCGCGGTCACCAGTCGAGGGGCTCGATGTAGAGGTGGATGGTGCCGCCGCACGTGAGGCCGACCGCGAACGCCTCGTCGTCGGAGTAGCCGAAGGTGACGATGCGACGCTCGCCCGAGCCGATGATCTGCAGGGCCTCGGTCACCACGGCGCCCTCGACGCAGCCGCCCGACACGGAGCCGGCGACCTCGCCGTCCTCGTTGACGGCCATGGCCGCCCCGGGCAGCCGTGGCCCGGACCCCTCGACGTCGACGACCCGAGCCAGCGCGACCTGCTTGCCGGCCTTCCGCCAGCGATCCAGGTCGGTGAGGATCTCGCGCACCGGGGCAGCCTACGGAGCGGTCGTCCCGACGGGCGCGGCCCCGCCGGCGATCACGGCGACGAGCCGCTCGAGCGCATCGATGCTGTGCCCCTCGACGAAGGCGTCCACGTGCGGGATGGCGGCCGCCATGCCACGGGCCAGCGGGGCGTAGCCGGGCGTGGACTTGAGCGGGTTGACCCACACGACCCGGTGGGCCACCCGGCGCAGCCGCACCATCTGCTCGGTGAGCTGCTCCGGGTCACCGCGGTCCCAGCCGTCGGAGAGGATCACGACCACCGCACCGCGGGCCATGCCGCGGACGCCCCACTCGTCGTTGAACCGGCGGAGCCCTTCACCGAGGCGGGTGCCGCCGGCGAAGTCGGCCACCGAGGCGGCGGCGAGGCGCATGGCCTCGTCGGGGTCGCGCCGCCGGAGCTCGCGGGTGA
>CAZCJT010000668.1:0-1662 GCA_964498565.1 uncultured Acidimicrobiaceae bacterium | reverse complement strand
CCCGCCGGCGGCCACGGTCGCGCTCAGCGGGTCTTGGCCGGCTTGCCGCCGCCACCTCCGCTGCCGCCCTTGCTCTTCGTCGGACGGGTGGGTGCGGGAGCCACCGTGACGACGGTGGAGGCGGTGCTCGAGGAGGTGCCGTCGCTCACCGTCAGCGTCACCTCGTAGGTCCCGGCGGCGGCATAGGTGTGGGAGACGGTCGCCCCGGTCGCCGTGCCGCCGTCGCCGAAGGTCCAGGTGGAGGTCAGCGGGTCGCCATCGGCGTCCGTGGAGCGGGTGCTGTCGAAGGTCACCGGTAGCGGCGCCGTGCCCGAGGTCGTCGACGCCGACAGCGAGGCGATCGGGGCCTGGTTGTCCGTGGTGGTCACGCCGCTCGGGAGCAGGCCGGTGAGGTGGTAGCGGCCGACCGAGGCGTAGTCGCTGTAGCCGGTGGTGGCCGGATCGCCGAACCCGACGCCGTCGAGCCGGACCGTGTGCGTGCCGGCCGGGACGGTGACGTCCACGGACGCCGACAGCCCGGCCGGGTCGGCGGTGGCGAGCGTCGTGCCGTCCTGTCCGACGACTCGCAGGGAGAGGTCGAGGTTGGCGCCGACGGAGACCGGAGCCGCGTGGAGGGTGAGCGCACCGCCGGTGGTGGTGAAGGAGAAGGCGTCCACGTCGGCGCGCGTGCCGATCTCCCCGGTGACGTCCACGACGGACGAGGCGAGTGGAGTAGCCCCGTCGGGGCCAATCCCGTGGTCGTCGACGGCGAGGGGGCCGCCGTGCTGGACGACGAGTGCGAGGTCGTCTTCGTCGTTGGTGGCTCCGGCGTTCTCACCCTTCGACCACTGGGAGATCTCGCGGTAGTACCCGACGCCCATGATCGGCGCCCAGTCACCGTGGCCCTGGTAGTAGGGGGTGCCCGTGCCGCCGTCGTGGGACAGGCCGAGGTTGTGTCCGGCCTCGTGGCTGGCGGCCTCGGCGATGGACTTGGCCGACCAACCGTCGGGGTACACCCACGCCGGCTGGTACCGGTCGTGGGTCCAACCCGTCGTCGTTCCGCCGCCGGAGACGTTGTACGTCCCCAGGTAGGCGACGCCACCGCAATCGGTGCAGTTGGTCCTGGTGGGGGTCACGACGACCCGGGTGCCGAACCGCGCATCGCGCTCGGTGGTGCGGCGGATGGCGTCGATGCCCGGGTCCTCGGTGGTCACGTCGATGGCGAAGGGCGCGAAGTCCTCGGCCATCCGCTGCCAGACCTCGATCACGGTCCGGCGCTCGGTGTCGGAGAACGTCGACGGCGAGCGATCGGTGTCGTAGGGCTGGGCGTAGGTCTTGTCCGACCACGCCGAGGTGGACGGGTCGTGGCCGTCGAAGTCGAGGTGGATCACGCGCTCGGCGCCGGGGCGGGAGTGGAGCGTGAAGGCGGCCGAGGTGGGGTGGCTCAGCCATGCGGGGTCCAGGGTCGAGGCCGCAGCCGGCTCGGCGTGGTCGGCGATGTCGTCGTCGACGAAGAGCAGGGAACCGGCCTCGTCGAGCCACAGGGACTGGTCGGCACGCAGGCGGCGGGTGAGCTCGGCTGCGGTCATGCGGTTCGCGTGGGCCACGTCGGGCAGCCGGTCACCCAGGGCACGGATCGCCGCCTCGCCGTGCATGCGCTCGGCAAGCACCTGCGTCCGGCCG
>CAZCJT010000667.1:0-1666 GCA_964498565.1 uncultured Acidimicrobiaceae bacterium | reverse complement strand
TGGCGCGCAGCGGCCGGACCCGGGCCCGGGCGACGGGCTGGCCGGCGCTGTCGAGCTCGGTGAGGCCGACCACGACGCCGTCGGCGTCGAAGAGGTACTCCCAGCGGTGCAGGCACTCCTTGCAGTGCTGGATCTGGTACCGGTGGCCGATGTCGATGCTGTCGATGTAGCCGAGGCCGTCGCAGGCGGGGCATCGACCAGGAACGCCGGGACCGATCCCGACCAACCGGTCCTCGAACGAGGTGTCGTCGCCGCCGTCGGTCGACCTGCTGCGGAACCAACCCATCCCGAAACCCCTTCCACGCACCTGGCCGCGACCCCACACGACCAACTCCTGTCACTGTAGTGCCAAGACCGGGTCCGCGGCGTCGATGGTCGATGCGCTAGGAATTCGCCAGGCCGCCGCGGCAGGCGTCGGGTCAGTCAGAAAGGGGGGTGACGGGATGGAGATCTCGATCACCGTGAACGGCAACGAGGCGCGACACGACGTCGAGCCCCGCACGCTGCTGGTCCACCACATCCGCGAGGCCCTCGGGTTGACCGGCACCAACGTGGGCTGCGACACCTCCTCGTGCGGTGCCTGCACCGTGCACCTCGACGGGGAGGCCGTGAAGTCGTGCACCGTGCTCGCCGTCCAGGCCGACGGCTGCACCATCACCACCATCGAGGGCCTGGCCCCGTCCGAGGACGAGCTGCACCCGATGCAGCAGGCCTTCCGTGAGCAGCACGGTCTGCAGTGCGGCTTCTGCACGCCGGGGATGGTCATGGCGGCCACCTCGCTGCTCGACGAGATCCCCGACCCCACGGAGGACCAGGTGCGCATCGGCCTCGAGGGGAACCTCTGCCGTTGCACCGGCTACCACAACATCGTCCAGGCGGTGCTCGCCGCCGCGAAGACCGGCACGGGCGGCACGAAGGTGGCGGTGCAGCAGTGATCCCCGCCGCGTTCGACTACGTGCGGGCCGGCTCGGCCGACGAGGCCATCTCCCTGCTCACCGAGCACGGCGACGAGGCCAAGGTCCTGGCCGGCGGCCACTCCCTCGTGCCGCTGATGAAGCTGCGCCTGGCCACCCCGTCGGTGCTCGTCGACGTGGGGCGGGTGGACGACCTCAAGTACATCCGCGACGCCGGCGACCACGTCGCCATCGGCGCGCTCACCCGCCACCGCGACGTCGAGGTCAGCGACGTGTTGCAGCGCGACGTGCCGATCCTCGCCCACGCCACGTCCCACGTCGGCGACCCCCAGGTCCGTCACCGCGGCACCATCGGCGGCTCGCTGGCCCACGGCGATCCGGCGTCCGACCTGCCGGCCGTCCTGCTGGCCCTGGGTGCGACCTTCGTCATCACCGGCCGCGACGGCACGCGTGAGGTCGCGGCCGACGATTTCTTCCAGGGCTTCCTCGAGACCGCCATCGGGGAGGGCGAGCTGCTCACCGAGATCCGGGTGCCCAAGGTCACCGGGGCCGGCTGGTCCTTCCAGAAGTTCAACCGGCGGGCCCAGGACTGGGCCATCGTCGGGGTGGCCTGCGTGCGCCGCGCCGACGACCAGGTCGGCATCGGGCTCGTCAACATGGACAGCCGCCCCGTCCATGCCGCGGCCGCCGAGGCTGCCATCGCCTCGGGCGCGTCGGTCGCCGATGCGGCTGCCGTCGCCGACGAGGGCACG
>CAZCJT010000666.1:0-1678 GCA_964498565.1 uncultured Acidimicrobiaceae bacterium | reverse complement strand
CCGGTTGCGGCGCCTGTCGGAGCGCACGCCGATCAGCGCCGGCGACGTGCTGTCGGCGGCCCTGTCCGGGACCGTCGACGTCGGCGGCGAGACCGTCGAGGCCGAGGTCGACGCGCCCCTCCGCCAGCTCGCCGAGCGCCTGCGGAGCATCGACACCATCCATGCCCACCCGGCGCCACCCGACCTGCAGGCCACGCTGCGCCCGTACCAGGAGCGAGGGCTCGCCTGGCTGCACGAGATGGCGTCCCTCGGCCTCGGCGGCGTCCTCGCCGACGACATGGGCCTGGGCAAGACCATCCAGGTGCTGGCGCTGCACCTGCTCCGGCGGGGGTCGGGGCCGACCCTCGTCGTCTGCCCGGCGTCGCTGCTCGGCAACTGGCAGCGCGAGGCGGCCCGGTTCTGCCCCGACATCCCGGTGCGGCGGTACCACGGGGCCGACCGCAGCCTCGAGGGCCTGGCCGACGACGAGCTGGTGGTGGCCACCTACGGCATCGTGCGTCGCGATGCCGAGGTCCTGGCCGAGCAGCCGTGGGACCTGCTGGTCGCGGACGAGGCCCAGGCCGTCAAGAACCCGCTGTCGCGCACCGCCCGCCAGATCCGCACCATCGGCGCCCAGGCGCGGTTCGCCCTCACCGGCACGCCGGTCGAGAACCGGCTCGCCGACCTGTGGGCGCTGCTCGACTTCACCACCCCCGGGCTGCTCGGCAAGCTCGACGCCTTCCAGCAGCACGTCGCCACGCCCATCGAGCGCGAGCGCGACGAGGAGGCCACCGCCCGCCTGGCCGCGCTGGTCCGGCCGTTCCTCCTGCGCCGTCGCAAGACCGATCCGGAGATCGCGCCCGACCTCCCGCCCAAGACCGAGACCGACCGCTTCGTCGGCCTCACCACCGAGCAGGCCACGCTCTACAAGGCCGTGGTCTCCGAGCTGCTCGACGACGTGGCCGAGGCCGAGGGCATCAACCGGCGCGGCTTGGTCCTCAAGCTGCTCACCGCCCTGAAGCAGATCTGCAACCACCCGGCGCAGTACCTCGGCCAGGACGGCCCGATCACCGGTCGCTCCGGCAAGCTCGAGGCCGTCACGGAGCTGGTCGAGACCATCGCGTCCGAGGGCGACTCCGTGCTGGTCTTCACCCAGTACGTGCGCATGGGCCACCTGCTCACCCGCCACCTGACGTCGCTCGAGCTCGACGTCCAGTTCCTCCATGGTGGGACGCCGGTCAACGGCCGCGAGGCGATGGTCGACCGGTTCCAGGCCGGCGGTCCGATGGTCTTCGTCATCTCGCTCCAGGCCGGCGGCACCGGCCTCAACCTGACGCGCGCCACCCACGTCGTGCACTACGACCGCTGGTGGAACCCGGCGGTGGAGGACCAGGCCAGTGACCGGGCGTGGCGCATCGGCCAGGACCGCCCCGTGCAGGTCCACCGCATGATCTGCGAGGGCACGCTCGAGGAGCGCATCGCCACGCTGCTCGAGGCCAAGCGCGGCCTGGCCGAGTCGGTGGTCGGCGGTGGCGAGTCGTGGGTCTCGGAGCTGTCCGACGACGAGCTGGCCGACCTGGTCGAGCTCGGCGGCGGCGTCGACCTCGGGCGGTTCGACCGCTGATGGCGCGCGACTTCGGCACGACGTGGTGGGGTGAGGCCTGGCTGGACGCGCTCGAGGGCATCGCCGGCGGGCGCG
>CAZCJT010000665.1:0-1683 GCA_964498565.1 uncultured Acidimicrobiaceae bacterium | reverse complement strand
TGACCACCGCCACCGGCGGGATGGACGTCGGCGCCGTCCTGTCGGCCGTGGAGCCCTCGGTCGTGTCGATCGAGACCCGCAGCGCGCTGCTCGACGGCCAGGCCGGCGCCGGCACGGGGATCGTCCTCACCGCCGACGGGCTGGTGCTCACGAACGCCCACGTGATCGCCGGCCTCAACGAGATCCAGGTCGGCCTGTTCGGCGGCCAACGAGCACCCGCCCGACTCGTCGGCTCCTTCCCCGAGTCCGACATCGCCCTGATCCAGGTCGAGGGCGAGACCGACCTGGTGCCGGCCGAGCTCGGCTCGTCAGCCGGCCTCCAGGTGGGGGAGGAGGTCACCGCCATCGGCAACGCCCTCAACCTCGGGGGCCGGCCCACCGTGACCCGCGGCATCGTGTCCGCCCTCGACCGGAGCCTCAGCGCGCAGGGCATCACGCTGTCGAACCTCATCCAGACCGACGCCGCCATCAACCCGGGCAACTCCGGCGGGCCCCTCGTCAACGCCGCCGGCCAGGTGGTGGGCGTCAACACCGCCATCATCGGCGACGCCCAGAACATCGGCTTCTCGATCGAGATCGACACCGTCAAGCCGCTGATCGACGAGATCCGCGCCGGCGGTGGCGACGTCCGCGGGGACCAGGCCTTCCTCGGCGTGAACACCACCGACGTGGAGGGCGAGAGCCCGGCGGTGCGCGACCAGTTCGGCATCACCGTCGACGAGGGCGCCTTCGTCCAGAGCCTCGTGCCCGACAGCGCGGCCGACGACGCCGGCCTGGAGCCGGGCGACGTCATCACCGCCGTCGACGGCGAGCCGACCGCCGACTCGGCGTCGGTCGGAGCCATCATCCGCCAGCGGGCGCCGGGCGATCAGGTCACGATCTCGGTCCTGCGGGGCGGCGAGGAGCTCGAGGTGACGGCGACGCTCGGCCAGCGCGGCTGACGTCCCGGCCCTGTGGGGCCGGCGGGGTGGAGGACTACGGTGGACGCTCCCGTCACCACCCTCCCGGAGACCCGCATGTCGAACGTCGAGATCGAAGAGGCGCCGCTCCCGCCGGTCGCCCATGCCCGTCTGGTGTACCTGGGCGCCGTGGCACCGCACTGGGAGGTCCAGTCCGATTGGGGTGACGAGTCCCTCATCGAGGCCTTCCGCTCCCGGGTCCGGGCCCGTCTGGTGCTGCTCCCGCCGCACGACCCGCAGTTCCGCCGCAACCGGGAGCGGGTGAACCGCGACGCCGAGCGCGAGCGCATCGCCCTCGACTGGGACCTCGGCTACCCGGAAGACAGCTGAAGCCGGCCCCGTGACCGCGCCGGTCGTCGGCATCGACCTCGGGGGCACCAAGGTCTTCGGCGCACTGGTCGATCCCGACGGCACCGGACTCGGCGCCGCGCTGGCCGACGCCAAGGCCTCCACGCCCACCGATGGGATCGACTCGGTGCTCGACGTCGTCGAGGCGCTGGTCCGTCAGCTCGATCCGTCGCCCGTCGCGGTGGGCATCGGCACGCCCGGCATCGTCGAGCCCGGCACCGGCCGGGTGCTGCTCGCCCCGAACCTCGCCGGCTTCGACCGGCCCGTCGAGGTGGGCCGCCTGCTCGAGGAGCGACTCGGCTGCCCGGTGGCGGTGGGCAACGCCGTCAACGTCGCCGCTCTGGGCGAGGCCCGGGCCGGTGCCGGCGTCGGCCAC
>CAZCJT010000664.1:0-1685 GCA_964498565.1 uncultured Acidimicrobiaceae bacterium | reverse complement strand
TCGCCGAGCTGGCGGGCGATGCCCTCGTGGTCGACGGGGCGGCGGTTGTCGGGGTCCACGAGGGAGAGATCGACGACCTCGGTGCCCTGGTACACGTCGGGGATGCCGGGCTGGAGCAGCGAGACGGCCGTCTGCACCTGGCTGTTCCACCAGCCGTGGCGCTCGAGGATGCCGGCGTCGGCGGCCAGGTCGTCGGCCACGGCACGATCCTCGGCGATGGAGGCGAGCGCGGCCAGGCCGCGCTCGAAGCCCTCGTCGACCTTGGTCCAAGCCGTGCGGCGCTTGGCCTCCCGGGCGGCCTTCACGAGGTAGGCCTCGAGGCGGTCGCTGCTGATGGGCCACGCCCCGAGCAGGGTCTGCAGGCACACGAGCAGCGTCGTGGCGTCGGGCTCGACGTCGTCGGGCCAGCGCTCCAGCAGGCGGGGCAGCCACCGGTCGGCCAGCGCCGGCCAGGACGGCTCCAGGGTCGCCTCGCTCAGCACGTCGAGCCGGGCCCGGACGTCGCCGCTGCGCTTGGTGTCGTGGGTGGACAGCGTGGTCATCGTGTGCGGCCAGCGCTCCTGGCGGTGACGGCAGGCGGCGTGGAGCTCCTCGACGGTGACCGCGGGGTGGAGCGGGTCGCCGCCGACCTCGGCGGCCGCGATGAAGCGGCCGAGCCGGTACCAGGCGGTGTCCTCGAGCCCCTTGGCCGTGGCCGGGCCGGTGAGCTGCTGGAACCGGATCACGAGCTCACGCTCGTCGGGGGTGGGCCCGTCGACGGGGTCCACCGCCCGCAGGCCGAGCACGTCGGCGAGGAAGTCGATGAGCCGGGGGTCGAGGTCGGTGCGCGCCTTGGCGTCGCGGGCGGCGTGGTCGATCCGCTGGAGGTCGGTGTCGCTGACCGTGCTGGCGCCGCCGTCGACGCCGGGCACGACGTAGGTGCGGTAGACGTCGAAGCCGACGGCGAGCGCAGCGATGGCCCGGCGGATGTCGACCCGGGGGTGGTCGCGGTGCAGGGGACGCGTCTCGGCGACGCGCAGGGCCAGGTCGACGACCCGCTCCAGCTCGGGGGCGAGCAGCTCCTCGACCGCATAGCGCTTCGACTCGAGCACGACGTCCTCGGGGTCGGGCGCCTCGCTGCCGCACAGCTCGTGCGCCCGGCGCTCGACGGCGGCGAGCGCGTCGAGCCCGGCGGGATCGACCAGCACCCCGTTGACCAACCGCATCGCCTCGTAGCCCGTGGTGCCGTCGACCGGCCAGTCCTCGGGCAGCCACTCGTCGCCCTCGACGATCTTCTCCACGACGATCCAGGCGTCGGGCGCGGCGTGGCGGAGGCGGTGGGCGTAGCCGCCGGGATCGGCCAAGCCGTCGGGGTGGTCGATGCGCAGGCCGTCGATGCGGCCCTCGTCCAGCCACCGCAGCGGGAGCTCGTGCACGGCATCGAAGACGCGGTCGCGCTCGACGCGGATGGCGACGAGGGTGGTGATGTCGAAGAAGCGCCGGTAGTCGAGCTCGCGGGCGCCGGTGCGCCAGAACGCCAGGCGGTAGTGCTGCTCGTCGAGGATGCGGTGCAGCGCCTCGGGGTCGGCGTTCACCGCCTCGATCTCGGCGTCGACCGCATCGGCCACGGCCGGCTGGTCGAGGAGGCGGCCGAGCAGGTCGGCGACCACGTCGAGGTGGCCGGCCCGGCGACGGCGGGCCCGGTC
>CAZCJT010000663.1:0-1688 GCA_964498565.1 uncultured Acidimicrobiaceae bacterium | reverse complement strand
CCAGAGCGAGCTGTCCGCCCGCCTCGACGTGGCCCGCACCGTGGTGCGACGGGCCGAGCGCCGGGCGCTCCCGGCGGCGGCCGAGGGCTCCCACGCCGTGCCGTACCTGAACCGGCTGTCATCGCTCCTGTGGACCGCGGCCCGCTGGGTCGAGGCCGACGACACCCTGCTGTCCAAGTCGATCGGAGACCATCCATGACCATCGTTGCCACGCTCGCCAAGGAGGCGCCGGAGGGCGCCGTGCTGGCCACCGGCATCAGCGCCGACGGCCTCCCCGACCACCCGCTCAGGGAGTTCCTCGATGCGCAGGGGTTCGAGGCCGAGGTCGGCCAGACCCAGGTCGTGCCCGACGCCGACGGCCGCCCGACGATCCTCGTCGGCCTGGGCTCGGATGCCGACCGCACCGTGGACCACGTCCGCCTGGTGGGCGGGGCCATCGCCCGGGCCGCCCGCAAGCACCGCGTCGTCGCCACCGACGTCCTCGGCGCCCTCGGCATCCTCGACCCCGTCCGGTCGGCCCAGGCGCTGGCCGAGGGGGTGGGGCTCGGGCAGTACACGTACACGGTCCTGAAGAGCGACCCGAAGCCGTCGCGGCTCGAGGAGGTCCACGTCGTCGGCAAGGGCGGCAAGCGGGTGCAGGACGCGCTCGACCTCGGTGCTGCCCTGGCCGACGCGGTGAGCGTCGCCCGTGACCTCGTCAACGAGCCGGGCGGCACGCTGACGCCGCCGGCCTTCGCCCGGGAGGCGGTGTCGCTGGGGGAGAGCTACGGCTTCGAGGTGACGGTGCTCGACAAGCCCGAGATCGAGGCGGCCGGCATGGGTGGCCTGCTGGGGGTGAACCGCGGCTCGGAGATCGATCCCCGGTTCCTCGAGCTGCGCTGGGTGCCCGAGGGCAAGCCCCGGGGCGTCGTCGCGCTCGTCGGCAAGGGCATCACCTTCGACTCCGGCGGCCTCAGCATCAAGCCCAGCGACGGCATGCTCACGATGAAGGGCGACATGGGCGGCGGTGCCGCCGTCGTCGGCGCCTTCTGCGCCCTCTCTGCGGTGCGCCCGAAGGTGGAGGTCCGGGGCTACGTGCCCCTCACCGACAACATGACCGGCGGCGACGCCATGCGCCTCGGCGACGTGCTGCGCATCAGCAACGGCAAGACGGTCGAGGTCCACAACACCGACGCCGAGGGCCGTCTGGTCCTGGCCGACGCGCTGTCCCGTGCCTCCGACGCCGCACCGGACGCCATCGTGGACCTGGCCACGCTGACGGGTGCGTGCATGGTGGCCCTCGGCGACGACCGGGCCGGGGTGATGGGCAGCCACGACGGCTGGGTCGAGCAGGTCATGGCCGCCGGCGAGGCCGCCGGCGAGAAGTCGTGGCGCCTGCCGCTGCCCGCCGAGTGGCGGTCCAAGCTCGACTCCGACATCGCCGACATGAAGAACATCAGCGCCGGCCGCTACGGCGGCGCCTCCATCGCCGCCCTCTTCCTGAAGGAGTTCGTCGGCGAGGGCATCCCCTGGGCCCACCTCGACATCGCCGGCCCCGCGTTCGGCGACCGCGAGACCCCCATCGAGCCCAAGGGCGGCACCGGCTACGGCGTGCGCACCCTCGTGGCGCTGCTGCGCGGGTTCAGCAGACCCCGCTGACCGGCCCGGCCCCGGAGGGACGGCGGCCATCCGCCGATACGGTCGCGCCA
>CAZCJT010000662.1:0-1691 GCA_964498565.1 uncultured Acidimicrobiaceae bacterium | reverse complement strand
CAGGCACACGGCGTCGACGCCGGCCCGGGCGGCCGAGAGGACGTCGCGTACGCGGGTGGCCTTGTGCACGACCCGGATGCCGGCGTCGTGGAGGCGGTCGACGAAGGGGGCGGGGCTGCGGCCGGCGGTCTCCACCACCGGCACGCCACGCCGGGCGATCTGGTCGATGAGCCAGGTGGCCATGTCGGGCACGAACAGCGGGATGTTGACGGCGAAGGGGGCGTCGGTGGTGCTGCGCACCTGGTCGATCTGGGCGGCGAGCCCGGCTTCGTCGCCGGCGAACACGGCGGCGCCGAGGGTGCCGAGCGCACCGGCGCCGCTGACCGCGGCCACGAGCGGCGCGGTGGCGACGCTCGACATGCCGCCCTGCATGATCGGGAACCGGCACCCGACGATGTCGCCGAACCGGGTCTTCATCCGGTCCGGCGCCGCCGCGTCGGCTTCGGCCACCGTCGCCCCCGGCGTCAGGACTGGGTGCCGACCTTGAGGTGCTTGAACGGGCTGGTCGTGTCGATCCCCGGCTCCTTGGGGAGGCCGAGGACCCGCTCGCCCACGATGTTGCGCATGACCTCGTCGGACCCGCCGGCGATGCGCATGGCCGGCGTCCCGAGGACGAACTTCGTCCAGGCGTAGGTGCCCCACTCGCCGGTGTCGGCGGTCATCCGAGGACCGAGCACGTCGGACACCCACGCGCTCAGGTTGGTGAGGTTCTGGGTGAGGGCCAGCTTGCCGATCGACATCTCGGGGCCCGGCACCTGGCCGGCCTTCATCTTGTCGCTGGCCCGCTGACCGGTGTACTTCGCCACCTGGAAGCCGATCCACACCTGCATGAGCCGGTCCCGCAGCACGGTGTCGTCGCTCTTGTCGAAGTGCTGGAGCATGCCGGCGAGCCGCTCGATGGAGGCGACACCCCCACCGGAGCCGCCGCTGCCCGAGCCGATCGAGGCCCGCTCGTTCATCAGCGTGGTGAGCGCGACCCGCCAGCCGTCGTTGACGTCGCCCAGGCGGTGGTGGTCGGGGACCCGGACCTCGTTGAAGAACACCTCGTTGAAGCTGGCCCCTCCGGTCATCTGACGCAGCGGCCGGATCTCCACGCCGGGTGCCTGCATGTCGACGACGAAGCCGGTGAGGCCCCGGTGCTTGGGCTGGTCGGGGTCGGAGCGGCAGATGACCTCCCCGATGTCGGAGTACTGCGCGCCCGAGGTCCACACCTTCTGGCCGGTGAGCAACCACTCGTCGCCGTCACGGACCGCCTTCATCTGCAGGCTGGCCAGGTCCGAGCCCGCGCCCGGCTCGGAGAACAGCTGGCAGCCGACGATGTCGCCCCGCTGCATCGCCCGCAGGTAGGCGTCCTTGGCCGTGTCGGTGCCGTGGGCGAGGATCGTCGGGGCCACCATGCCCAGGCCGATGCCGAAGAACCCCATGTCCGGTGTCTCGTACTGCGCTTCGAGCCGGGCGTAGGCCCGCTCGTGGGCGACGGTCAGACCGCGGCCGCCGTACTCCTCGGGGCCGGTGATCCAGCCGAGTCCGGCGTCGAAGCGCTTCGCCCGCCAGGCCTTCGCCTCGGCCAGGCCGCGGCGCTCCTCCTCGGGGTCCACCTCCTCGAACATGGCCACCGAGTCGTCACCCTCGCCCCACGCGAAGCCGCGATCCTCGGTCTGCTTCGTGCGGGTCGTGTTGGCCTCCAGGAA
>CAZCJT010000661.1:0-1694 GCA_964498565.1 uncultured Acidimicrobiaceae bacterium | reverse complement strand
CGCGGATGGCGGCGCGGTCGGCGCCCATGTAGTCGGCCACGGCGTCGGGATCGGCCCGTCCCTTGAGCCGGACCCCGTGCAGGGCCAGGAGCCGGGGAGGGGAGGCGAGGGTCACCGGTCCTCGCGCTTGAGCGGCGCCGGTGCGGGGCCGGCGGCGACGTGCATGCCGGGATCGTAGAGGCGCCCGCAGGTCAGGCTGCCTGCCGGAGCGCCCGGTACAGGAGGCGGGCGTCGCCCAGCCGGTGGCGCAGCTCGCGCTCGAGCCCGCCGATGGGGTACAGGTTCTGCGGGGCCCGGGCATCCTTGTGGGCCTCGGACGCGAAGCGAGGCAGGGCGAGGGTGCACGCATCGGCGATCTGGGCCGCCTCCACGACCGTGCGGTCGGGCCCGACCTCGCAGCGCACGACCCCGGCCCATCCGTGGGACCGGTCACCCGGGAGCCGGAGGTACCAGGACCACCGGCGGAACCGGTCCCCGATGAGCAGCACCGGGGTGCGCTGCCCCGGATCGAGCGCCGGGATGACGTCCTGGACGATGGCGGGCAGGTATGCCACGTGGTGGGTCTTCACGTAGCCGACGGCGTGATCCATCCCCCGGCGCTCCCGCAGGGGGCCGTCGACGACCAGCAGGCAGTCGCCCGGCACCGGCGCCGACACGGCGGCCTCCAGGTCGGCCATGGCGCCCTGCAGGGCCAGCGACAGGGCGTCGCCGCTGCTGTCGGTGACCGGGCAGACCCCGAAGCGCCCGTGCCGGGTGGCGATGGGAGCGAGGTCGGGCGCGTCGGAGAACACGCTGCGCCTGACCTGAGCGTCGACGACGGTGGCGGCGCCGTTGCAGCGCACCACGCCGGCGGCGTAGCTGGCGCAGATCCCCTGGTGGAGGCCGCCGCGGTCCGACTGGATCCAGACCCGGGCCTCGACCCGGCGCACGCCGTCGACGAACGCGATCTCGTGCGGCGCCGGCGTCCCCGGCGCCGGCGAGCGTGGCGTCCACTCGTCGACCGGCACCTCGCAGCCGGCCTCGACGGCAGCCTGGGTCTCCTCCAGGGCGTCGGGCCCGACGGTGGCGCCGTAGTCGGGCGCCCACTGCTCGATCGAGATCCGCATCTACAGGTCCACCCGCTCGACCGTGGAGGACTCGGCACCCCGCCGCACCTCGAAGCGCACGGGGACCCGTTCGGCCAGCTCCCGGACGTGGGACACGATCCCGACCATCCGACCGCTGGCACCGAGCTCCTCGATGGCGCTCGCCACCACGTCGAGCGCCTCGGGGTCGAGGGTGCCGAACCCCTCGTCGAGGAAGATGGCGTCGAGGCTGGCGTGGCCGGACCCGGACAGCTCGGCGACACGCTCGGCGAGGGCCAGGGCGAGGGCGAGGGAGGCGAGGAACGTCTCCCCGCCGGAGAGCGTCCGGGCCAGGCGGCGCTCGTCGGCGTTGGCGTGGTCGATGACCTCGAACTGCTTCTTGTCGTCGATGGCGACGGCGTACCGACCCGAGGAGAGCTGCTCCAGCCGCTGGGACGCCCCAGCGACGAGCGATGCGAGGGCCTCCTCGAGCAACCAGGCCTCGAACCGACGGGGACCGAGCTCGGTGGCCAGTAGCTCGTGCACCGCCCGCTGCCCGACGACGGCGTCTCGGTCGGCCCGGTGGCCGGCGGCGCGCTCGGCGTCGGCCACGATGCGCTCGAGGCGGCT
>CAZCJT010000660.1:0-1700 GCA_964498565.1 uncultured Acidimicrobiaceae bacterium | reverse complement strand
GCCGAGGAGCGGCTCGACCAGGTGGTCGCAGACCTCGTCGCCGAGCCGGCTCC
The DNA here is from genome assembly GCA_964498565.1 of uncultured Acidimicrobiaceae bacterium. Lineage (GTDB taxonomy): Bacteria > Actinomycetota > Acidimicrobiia > Acidimicrobiales > Salinilacustritrichaceae > Salinilacustrithrix. The sequence continues at coordinate 1,647 of CAZCJT010000660.1, read as the reverse complement.
GGACGAGGTGCCCGACGGAGACGTCGCCGGTGAGGGGAGCGGCACCGCTGTCGAGGTCGGCGGCGGCCCGGGCGATCGCGTCGGGGGAGAGCAGCCCGCTGGCGGCCATGTCGTCGAGGTCGGTGGGCAGCCCGAGCAGCTGGGACTTGGGCAGCGGCCTGAGGCGATCGCCCGCCCACACCCATGCCTCACCGGTGGCGGGGTGCACCAGCTCGTCGATGCCGAGCTCGGCGCACAGCTCGAGGGCGTCGGGCACGCGGGCGAGGAAGGCATCGGCACCGTCGTCGAGCGGGAAGGCCAGGCCCCGGACCCGGGACCGCCGTAGCTTGCCCCCGATGTCATGGTCGGCCTCGAGGACCACGACGTCGTGGCCCTCGCCCTCCAGCTGCCACGCCGCGGAGAGCCCCGCGATGCCGGCGCCGATCACGGCGAACCTGGCCATCAGGCCGGGGCCCCGTCGGTTCGGCCGTGCTCGTGGACGTGGTCGACCACCCGGGCGAGCATGTCGGGGTCGGTGTTCGGCAGCACCCCGTGGCCCAGGTTGAACACGTGTCCCGGTCGTCCGCCGTTGCGGGCCAGCACGTCGTCGACGGCGTCCCGGGTGGCGTCCCAGCCGGCGAAGGTGACGGCGGGGTCGAGGTTGCCCTGCACCGCCTTGTCGGGCACCCGGCTGCGGGCCACGTCGAGGGGAACCCGCCAGTCGATGCCGACCACGTCGGCACCGGCCTCGGCCATGAGCGTGAGGATCTCGCCGGTGCCGACGCCGAAGTGGATGCGGGGCACGCCGAGATCGGCGATGGCGGCGAAGACCTTCCGGGAGTGGGGCAGCACGTGGCGCTCGTAGACGGGCGGGCTGAGCGCCCCGGCCCACGAGTCGAACAGCTGCACGGCGCTGGCCCCCGCGTCGATCTGGTCGCGGAGCGAGGCGATGGCGATGTCGGCCAGGCGGTCGAGCAGGGCGGCGAACAGCTCGGGCTCGGAGAACATCATCCGCTTGGTGTGCTCGTAGGTGCGGCTGGGGCGACCCTCGATGAGGTAGCTGGCCACCGTGAAGGGCGCCCCGGCGAAGCCGATGAGGGGCCGGTCGCCGAGCTCGTCCACGAGGATGCGCACGGTCTCGGCGATGTAGGGCGCGTGCTCCTCCGGGACGAGCACGGGAAGGCGCTCGAGGTCGTCCTTCGAGCGGAACGGCTTCTCGGCCACGGGCCCGACGCCGGCGACGATGTCGATGCCGAACCCGATGGCCCGGGCCGGCACCACGATGTCGCTGTAGAAGATGGCGGCGTCGACGCCGTAGCGGCGGACCGGCTGGAGGGTGAGCTCGGCGGCCAGCTCGGGCCGCTCGACGGCGTCGAGGATCGACACGTCGCCCTTGACCTCGTTGTACTCGGGCAAGGAGCGGCCGGCCTGGCGCATGAACCACACCGGCACGTGCTCGGCGGGCAGGCCCCGGCAGGCCTGCAGGAAGGGGTGGTCCGGGCGGGGCGCCATGGCCTGAACCTACTGTCGGCTCAACCGCCGGGTTCCTCCCCGATCTCGACGAGGGCGTCGCGCAGCGCCACCCGCAGCCGTCGGGCGATGGCCGGCGACAGGTGGGCGGCCAGGCCGGCGCCGGGGCGCCCGATCTCCTCGACGGTCAGCACCACC
>CAZCJT010000659.1:0-1706 GCA_964498565.1 uncultured Acidimicrobiaceae bacterium | reverse complement strand
CCCGGCCCCCACCGCCACGGCGCCCACGCCCACCACCGGCACCGAGCCCACGCCGGCCACGGGCACCGACCCCGCCATCACCCTCGAGCTGGTGACCGAGCTGCCCGGACCGTCGGCGGTGGCCGACCCCGCCGGGCCGGGACCCGTCCTCGTCTCCACCCTCGACGGGCGGGTGCACGCCGTCGACCTCGGGACCGGGTCGGCGGAGGTGGTGCTCGACCTGAGCGACCGCGTGTCCACCGGCGGCGAGCGCGGCCTGCTCGGGATGGCGATCGACCCCGCCGGCGAGCGCCTGTACCTCGACTACACCAACCGATCGGGCGACACCGAGATCCGGTCGGTGGCCCTGGCCGACGGCCGGCCGACGGAGGGACCCGATGCCATGGTGCTGCACCTGGAGATCGGTCAGCCGTACCGGAACCACAACGGCGGCAACCTGGTGTTCGGCCCGGACGGCGCGCTGTGGATCGGCGTGGGCGACGGCGGCAGCGCCGGCGACCCGGCCGGCGTGGCCCAGGACCCCGACGTCCTGCTCGGCAAGATGCTGCGCGTCCTGCCCGACCCGGCCGGTGGCGTGACTGCACCGGCGTCCAACCCGCGCTGGGGGGACCGGCCCGAGGTCTGGGCCATCGGGCTGCGGAACCCGTGGCGCTACTCCTTCGACCGGGCCACGGGGATGCTGTGGGTGGCCGACGTCGGCCAGGACGCCATCGAGGAGGTGACCGTCGTCGACCCGACCTCGACCGACCCGGTGAACTTCGGGTGGGATCTGCTCGAGGGCACCCGCCCCTCCGAGGGCGAGGACGGCCCTGGCCTCACCGGACCCACCTTCGAGTACACCCACGAGGAGGGCTGCTCGATCACCGGCGGCCACGTGTACCGCGGCAGCCGGGTGCCCTCGCTGGCCGGTTGGTACCTCTTCGGCGACTTCTGCGGCGGCTGGGTCCGGGCGGTCCCGGCCGACGACCCCACCCGCACCCCCGTTGAGCTGGTGTCCGGCTTCGGCGCGGTGCTGTCCTTCGCCGAGCTCGAGGACGGCGAGCTGCTCATGCTGGGCCAGGAGGGCGTCCACGCCGTGACCCCCGGCTGATGCCGCCGGCACAGGGGTAGGTTCGCGCCATGAAGGTCCTCATCGCGGTCGACGACGAGCCCGAATCGGAGGACGCGCTGTCCTTCGCCCAGCAGCTGCTGCCCGACGACGCCGCCGTGCTCGTCGTGAACGTCGCCCGGAGCACGATCACGCCGTACGGCACCATCGGAGGCCTCGGTGCGGCCTATGCCGGCAGCCCGACGCTCAGCGCCGAGGCCGACCTCCGGGCCCAGGAGCTCGCCGACGCCCGGGCCGAGGCAGTCGCCGAGCGAGCGGGCGAGGTCGTGGACGCCGACGAGGTGCGGGTCGAGCACGGCGACGTCGGCCCCACGATCTGCCGGGTGGCCGAGGACGAGAGCATCGACCTCGTCGTCCTCGGCACGCACGACCGCAGCGGGTGGTCCCGCCTGTGGTTCGGGTCGGTGTCGGACCACGTCGTCCGCCACGCACCCTGCCCGGTGCTGGTCGTGCGACGGTGACCGCCATGAGCACGCCGAACCCCACGCAGCCCGATCCCATGCCCGGCCCCGACCCGGACCGTCCGCCGATCCCGGACCCCACGCCCAACCCCGGGCCGGGGCCCCAGCCGCCGGACCCGTCGCCGCCGATCCCGGAT
>CAZCJT010000658.1:0-1712 GCA_964498565.1 uncultured Acidimicrobiaceae bacterium | reverse complement strand
GGCAGCGACGCCAACCAGACGGGCACCGGCGGCGAGGACAGCGAACCGCCGCAGTCCGCCGGCGGCGACAGCACCTCGCCGTAGGCGCACCCGCCCGGTTCGGTCGCTCGTCCGGTCAGGTCAGCGCCGCGGTGCGGGCCCGGGCCGCGTTGACCAGCTCGTCGAGGAGGAGCAGCAGGACCTCCTTGGCCGAGCTCGTGTCCCGGGCATCGCACTCCGCCATCGGGACGTGGGCGCTGACGCCGAGGGCCTCCCGCACGGCGCCGAGGTCGTGGCGCGTGCTGCCCTCGAAGCGGTTGACCGCCACGACGAAGGGGATGTCCTTGGCCTCGAAGTAGTCGACGGCGGGGAAGCTCTGGTCGAGGCGATCGGTGTCGACCAGGACGACGGCGCCGAGGGCGTGGGAGCAGATGTCGTCCCACATGAACCCGAAGCGCTCCTGGCCGGGCGTGCCGAACAGGTACATCACCAGCATCTCGTCGACCGTGAGGCGCCCGAAGTCCATGGCCACCGTGGTGGTGGTCTTGGCCTCCGAGCCCCGGCGGTGGTCGACGCGTGCGCCCACGCTGGTCATCGCCGCCTCGGTCCGCAGCGGCGGGATCTCCGACAGGGCGCCCACGAAGGTGGTCTTGCCGGCGCCGAAGCCGCCGGCCACCACGAACTTCACGGCCCGGATGCGGGGCTTCCAGTCCGCCCCGGCGGAGCGGTCCTCGTGCTGGATCGTCATCGTGTCCTCACAGGGCTCGCACGGCGTCGATCATGCGCGACAAGACGTCGAGCTCGATCTCCACGGGATCGGTCTGGTGCACCTCGAGGCGCCCCTCGGAGACGAGGTCGGCGGCGAGGATGGTGGTGACGCCGATGACGAGGCCGAGCTCGGCCGACGCCTCGGCGATGGAGATCGGCCGCTGGCACAGCTTGAGCAGCTTGACCTGCTCGGCCGAGAGCCCCGAGGTCGGCGCGCCCGGCACGGCGGTGAGCATCGTCTCGATGCGCAGGTCGCGCCGGTCCGCTCGCGTCCGCCCGCCCGTCATGACGAACGGGCGGACGACGTCGTGGCCGCCCGTGCGCGTCTGCTCGGTCATGAGACGAGCACCTCTTGCTGGAGCTCGAAGATGAGCTCCGGGGTGAGCACGGCGCGGGCCCGCTCGACGAGGAGGCTGGCCTGGTACCCGACCTGGCCGATGTCGCACCGCTTGGAGGCGATGACGCCCAGGCAGCTGCCGTCGGAGATGGAGGACACGAACAGGTAGCCGCCCTTCATGGCGACGATGACCTGCTCGAGGGCCTCGAAGCCGAAGCACGACGTGGTGCCGTGCCCGAGGCTGACGAGCCCCGAGACGATGGCTGCCAGCTGCTCGGCGCCGGCCCGGTCGAGGGACTTCGACATGGCCATCAGCAGGCCGTCAGCGGAGACGGCGATGGCGTCGGTGACGCCGGGCGTCTGCTCGACGAAGGTGTCGATCATCCACGAGAACTGCCGGACCTCGTCCTGCACGGTCATCGCTCCTCCTCGGTGCGCCCGGGGACGGGCTCGGTTGTCGCTTCGGTGGTGGTGTCGCCGGACCGGCTCGCCCGGGAGGCGCCGTCCTCGAACGCAGCGAGGAAGCCGAACAGGCCGGCATCGGCTCGTTCGCCCACCGGCTCCTCGACCCGGGCGTCGCCGATGGAGGCCGCCGGGGCGGCCGTCCCGGCCGACCGGGGGCGGGCGG
>CAZCJT010000657.1:0-1722 GCA_964498565.1 uncultured Acidimicrobiaceae bacterium | reverse complement strand
CCGGCGAAACCGACCGCCAAGCCCGCGGCGGTGCGGCCGGTGATCCGCTCGCCGTAGAGCCACCAGGCGGGCAGCAGGATCAGGAGTGGCTGGGCGTTGGCGAGCACGGCGGCGGTCCCCGTGGCGAGCCCGGCGACGCCACCGAACATGGCCGCGAACGCGATCGCGCCGTTGATCGCGCCGAGGGTGGCAACGAGCCCCCAGGACCGAGCGCCGCGCAGCGCCGGTCGTTGCTGCCAACGGGCGAGCGCGAGGAGCGCAGCCCCGGCGACCCCGGCTCTCAGTGCGGCGAACCACAGCACCGAGGCGTCGCGCAGGCCCCAGCGGATGGCGACGAAGCAGGCGCCCCACGCCAGGGTCACCCACAGCATCCGCCCGGCTCGGGGCCGGTTGCCAGCCTGCACTATCGCCGCCGGCTCCCTCACGCGGACACGGTCGTTGGCTGCGCATCGGCCCCGGCTGGCTCCTCTGGCGGCGGGGGCGGCGCGGCCGGAAGGTGCAGGCGCTTGAGCATCACCGCGTTGACAGCCACGATGAAGCTCGAGCCCGACATGGACAGCGCGGCGATCTCCGGACGCAGCACCAGCCCGAACGCCGGCTCGAACACCCCGGCAGCGATGGGGAGGGCGATGACGTTGTACCCGATGGCCCAGCCCAGGTTCTGGCGCATCTTTCGCAGCGTTCCCCGCCCGATCCGCAGCGCCACCGGCACATCGAGGGGGTCTGAACGCATCAGCACCACGTCGGCGGTCTCGATTGCCACGTCGGTGCCGGCGCCGATGGCGACGCCGACATCGGCCTGGGCGAGGGCCGGGGCATCGTTCACGCCGTCGCCGACCATGGCCACCTTGCGCCCGGCTGCCTGAAGCTCGGCGACCTTGCTGGCCTTGTCGCCGGGGAGGACTTCGGCAATCACCGTGTCGACGCCGAGCAAGCCTGCGATTCGCCGTGCTGTTGCCTCGTTGTCTCCCGTGAGCATCACGACCTCGATGGCAAGCTTGCGCAGCTCTGCGACGGCTGCGGCGGCGGTCTCCCGTGGGGCATCAGCCATGGCGATGAGCCCCGCTGCCCGGCCGTCGATTGCGACGATCACGGCGGTGCGGCCGCCCTCGGTGAGCTGCTGGCGCCGCTCGGCAAGCGGGCCGAGGGCGATGCCCTCGCGGTCCATGAGGCGGCGGTTGCCGACCACGACCCGCTGTCCGTCGACCGTGGCCAGGGCGCCGTGGCCGGGGACGCTGTCGAACCCATCGGCCCGAAGGCGAGCGACGTCGCGTGTCTCGGCAGCGGTGACGATCGCTTCGGCCAACGGGTGCTCGGACTCCCGCTCGACGGCGGCGGCCAAGGCGAGCAGGTCGGCCTCGTCGATCCCGTCGACGACGACGTCGGTCACCTCGGGTTCGCCCTTGGTGAGGGTACCGGTCTTGTCCATGACGACCGTGTCGATGCGGGCGCTGCTCTCGACCGCCATGGCGTTCTTGAACAGCACCCCACGTTGAGCGCCGAGACCGGTGCCGACCATGATCGCGGTGGGAGTTGCGAGGCCGAGGGCGTCGGGGCACGTGATCACCACCACCGTGATGGCGAACAGGATCGCCTCGTTCGCAGGCCGGCCGACGAGCACGTTCCACACCAGGTAGGTGGCGGTTCCGCCGATCAGGGCGACGAACACGAGCCAGAACGCGGCCCGATCGGCGAGCCGCTGGCCGGGGGCCTTGGAGTTCT
>CAZCJT010000656.1:0-1724 GCA_964498565.1 uncultured Acidimicrobiaceae bacterium | reverse complement strand
CCGACGCGCTGCTCCAGGCCGGCGCCGCCTCGGTGGTCGCGGTCGACGTGGGGCGGGCGCAGCTGCACGAGCGGCTGCGCGCCGATGACCGGGTCGACGTCCGGGAGCAGACCGACATCCGCACGGTGGGTCCCGACGACGTGGGCGGGCCCGTCGACGTGGTCGTGGCCGACCTGTCCTTCATCTCGCTGCACGCCGTGATCGACCGGCTGCTCGGCCTGGTCGCACCCGGGGGGGACCTCGTCGTGCTGGTGAAGCCGCAGTTCGAGGCGGGCCGCGCCGAGGTGTCCAAGGGCCGGGGCGTGATCCGCGACCCCGAGGTGTGGCGACGGGTGCTCGACGAGGTGATGGTCGCCATCGCGGACGCCGGAGGGGCCATCATGGACGCCATGGTCTCCCCCCTCCGCGGGGCGGACGGGAACGCCGAGTTCCTCGTGCACGTCCGCCGCCCCGAGCTCGGCCGCGACCCGCAGGGCACTGCGGTCGACGGTCGCGCCCCGAACGTGGAGGCCCTGGTCGCCGAGGCCACCGGCGAGGTCGTCCCCTGATGGTCACCGCCGGGTTCGTCCTGCACGGCGAGCGCGACCGCGCCGCCTCCATCACCCACGACCTGGCCACCTGGCTCATCGACCGGGGGCACGACGTGCGGGTTGCCGAGGACGACGCCGCCCGCCTCGGCCTCGGCCAGCACGCCGTCGCGGAGGACCACTTCGCCGACGGCCTGGACGTGGCCGTGAGCCTGGGCGGCGACGGAACGATGCTGCGCACCGTGGAGCTGGTGGCCGGTGCCGGCATCCCGGTCATCGGGATCAACGTCGGCCAGCTCGGCTACCTCACCGAGGTCGACCCCGACGGCGCCCGCATGGCCATCAAGCGGTACCTGGCCGGCGCGTACGAGATCGAGGAGCGCATGCTCCTCGCGGCCCGCATCGACGGCATGGAGACCTCCGAGCACGTCGCCCTCAACGAAGCCGTGATCGAGAAGACGCCGTCGGGCCACACCGTGCGCCTGGCCGTGAGCGTCGACGGCGAGTACTTCACCACCTACGCCGCCGACGGGCTGATCGTGGCCACCCCCACCGGCTCCACCGCATACTCCTTCTCCGCCCGCGGCCCCATCGTGGCCCCCATGCACCGCTGCCTGGTGCTGACGCCGGTGTCGCCGCACATGCTCTTCGACCGGACCCTGGTGCTCGACCCGCACTCGACCGTGCACCTCGAGGTGGTGGGGCACCGGCCCGCGACGGTGTCGGCCGACGGTCGCAACCTCGGCACGCTGCGTCCCGGGGACGCCTTGACGTGCACGGCCAGTCCTCGCACGGCGCGGCTGGTCACCTTCGGTGAGCACGACTTCCTCGGCATCCTGAAGTCCAAGTTCGGGCTGTCCGACCGGTGAGGGATCCACGATGATCGCGGAGCTGGCCGTCCGGGACCTCGGCGTCTTCGCCGACGCCCGGGTCGTGCTCGACGACGGGCTCACCGCGCTCACCGGGGAGACCGGCGCCGGCAAGTCCCTCGTCGTGGGGGCCATCCAGCTGCTGCTCGGCGCCCGCGCCGACGCCTCCGTGGTCCGTTCCGGGGCCGAGGAGGCGGTCGTCGACGGACGCTTCGTCACCGCCGACGGCGAGGAGCTCGTGCTGTCGCGGGTGATCCCCGCGGCCACCGGCGGTCGCAGCCGCGCCTACGTGAACGGGCGCCCGGTCACGGTCGCGGAGCTGGCCGAG
>CAZCJT010000655.1:0-1727 GCA_964498565.1 uncultured Acidimicrobiaceae bacterium | reverse complement strand
CACCACGCCAACGACCCGGTGCCGGTGGCCTGCGCCATGGTCGGCGCCTTCCAGACCCTGGTCACCCGGCGGGTGGACGTCTTCGATCCCGCCGTCGTCACCGTCGGCAGCATCCGGGCCGGCTCGACCGACAACGTCATCCCCGAGACGGCTCACCTGGTCGGCACCATCCGCGCCGTGTCCGAGCGCACCCGCACGCTGGTGCACACCGAGCTTGAGCGCATCGCCACCAACATCGCCGCCGCCCACGACATGACGGTGCGCTTCCGCATCGACGACGGCTTCCCGGTCACGGTCAACGACGCCGACGCCGCGGCGTGGGTCCGCGACGTCGCCCGGCACGTCGTCGGCGACGATCTCGTGGTCGACATGCCGAACCCGGTCATGGGCGCCGAGGACTGGAGCTACGTCCTCCAGCGGGTCCCGGGGGCCATGGCGTTCCTCGGCACCTGCCCGCCCGGCCAGCGCTCCCACTCGGTCGCGCCCAACCACTCCAACCGGATGGTGATCGACGAGGACGCCATGGCCATCGGCGTCGCCCTGCACGCGGCCACCGCGCTGGACGAGCTCGCCCCGATCTGAGGTCATCGCCGATCGCCGCCGATCACTGACGTGTTTCGGGTCTGTTTCGCACCAAGACCGGAAACGGAACCCAGATGCCCCCCACAGCCACGACGACCGCGATCCCGCGATCGCTCGTCGACAAGCTGCAGAACGCGCTGCGCGCCGGTGACGAGGCCCTCGAGGCCCTCGCCGGCGCCGAGCCGCGCGACGAGCGAGACCGCCTCCTCACCCTCCAGGTCGTCCACGACCTCCACCTCGGCGACATCGACCGGGTCGGCGACGCCGTCCGGTGGCAGCACCACCCGACGGTCGCCGCCCTGAAGACCCGCCTGGAGCAGGCGGTGCTGGCCGAGCTCGACGCCATGGTCGACGGCGCCGCCATCGACGTGGACTCCGACGCCGTCGCCGCCATTCGCGCCATCGCCCGCAAGGACCTCGTCCCCGACGTCTACGAGTGGGTCGCCACCGACGCCACCTGGGACGAGCTGGTGTCGTTCCTCGCCCTCGAGGGCGGCCCCGACGCCGGCTTCGACGACCTGGTCGCCGCCTGCCAGGTCGGCCTGTCCGGCGAGCCCAAGCTGGAGCTGGCCCGCAACTACTGGGACGAGATGGGCCGCGGCACCCTCGACGAGGTCCACACCGAGCTGCACCACGCGCTGTGCGAGGCGATCGACATGCCCCGGGTGCCCCGGGACGAGCTGCCCACCAGCGCACTGCTGCGCTCGACCCTCGGCGACATCCTCGCCACCAACCGCATCCTCCAGCCCGAGATGATCGGCGCCCTCGGCCTGCTCGAGCTCCAGGCCGGGCCACGCTGCCGCCAGGTGGTCAAGGCCTTCGACCGCCTGGGCGCACCGGAGGGTGCGTACCCCTTCTACGTCGAGCACCGCGACGTCGACCCGCACCACGGCAAGGCGTGGCTGGACAACGCCATCGCCCCGCTGGCCGAGGACCACCGGTGGGCCGCCGGCATGGTGCGCGGCGCCCGGTGGCGGTCCTCGGCCAACGCCGCCTTCTTCGCGGACATGGCGGGACGCTTCGCCCGCCGGGGCACCGGAGCCGAGCTCGCCTCCTCCGCCACGGCCTGAACACCCTCAGCGCCACCGCCCCGGGTCGGCCTCGTAGCCCAGCTCCTCGGCCAGCTCGCGCACCTCCGGCGTACG
>CAZCJT010000654.1:0-1734 GCA_964498565.1 uncultured Acidimicrobiaceae bacterium | reverse complement strand
CCACCTCCGCGCTCACGTGCCCGCTCCAGGCACGGACGCGATCCAGCACCAGCCGCTCGATCCAGCCCGGGACCGCCGCCTGCACCCGGTCGGCGAGGTCGGCCGCGATGGCGGCCAGGCGGGCCTCGTCCTCGGCGGCGACGGGGGGGTTGGCATCGGGGGCCATGTGGGCCAACCTACGGACGTGCGTCCGCCCCGCGTCGAGCCGTCGAAGGGTGCTCCCGGCACCCTCGGCTGGTGATGGAGGCCCGGTGAGGATCCGCGCCATGTCGGTCTTCGAGCACGTCGTGTACCACTCGGCCTGCCTCGATCCGTCGAACCCGTCCCGCCCGACGCTCGAGATCGACGCCGTCATCCGCGACGGCGACGTCGACGACGGACCGGTGCTGCTGCCGTGGGCCGACTTCGTCTTCATGGTCGGCAAGGCGGTCGCCGACCGGTGCTACGCCGAGTTCGCCGAGGCGGGCCGGATCGTCGAGCACCTCGACGTGAAGCACCTGGCCTTCCCGATGTGGACGGCCGGCGAGATCACCCTCGCCTGAGCACCGCCGGCTCAGGACGGCGGGTTGAGGTTCCCCGACCGGAGCCCGGCCAGGTCCAGCGCCACCCACCGGTAGCCCGCCGCGCGGACGGAGTCGACCACCGTGTCCCGGGCGGCCACCACGTCCGGCAGCCGGTCGACCGGCACCTCGATCCGCGCCAGCTCGTCGTGGTGGCGGACCCGCAGCTCGGCGAACCCCATCGCCCGCAGCGCGGCCTCGGCCCGCTCGACGGAACGCAAGCGCCCGAGGGTCACCGGCACGCCGTACGGCAGACGGGATGCCAGGCAGGGCGCGGCCGGCTTGTCCCAGGTGCGCAGGCCGAGCTCCCGGGAGACCACCCGCACGTCCTCCTTCGTGAACCCCGCCTCGACGAGCGGGAACACCGCCCCCCGGGCGCGCGCCGCCTCCTGGCCCGGACGGTGGTCGTCCAGGTCGTCGAGGTTGACGCCGAGCGCGACGGTGGCGCCGGCCGCGGCGACGATGGGCTCCACCGCGTCCATCAGGGCGTCCTTGCACCAGAAGCACCGGTCGACGTCGTTGCGCTGGTAGGCCGCGTTCGTCATCTCGTCGGTCTCCACCTCCCGCCACGTGAGGCCCCAGTCGGCGGCCAGTGCCCGACAGTCGTCGTGCTCGAGACCGGCCAGCGACGGCGACACGGCGGTGACCGCGGTGGCCCGCGCCGGGCCCAGCGTGTCGTGGGCGACCCATGCCAGCAGGGCGGAGTCGGCCCCGCCCGAGAATGCGACGACGACCTCACCGAGCTCGGTCAGGTGGGCCCGGAGGGCGGCGAGGTCACCCATCGCCGCGGTCCCACGGGGGCGGGGCGGTGTCGATCCTGGGCAGCGGGGAGTCGACCTCGCCGAAGCGGTCGACGTCAGCTGCACTCCAGGCCCGGTGCGCATCGACGACCTCGTCTCGGGTGCGGGCGACGTAGTTCCACCACATCACCAGCTCCTCTTCGAATGGCGCGCCGCCGAGGAGCATCACCCGGGCCTCGTCGCCGGCGCGCAGCTCCACACCGGCGTGGCCAGGACCGAGGTGGGCGAGCACCCCGGGCTGCACGTCGTGGCCGTCCACCGAGATGTGCCCCTCGAGCACGACGAGGGCGTGCTCGTGGGCCGGCTCGAGCGCCAGCTCGGTCGTCCCGGCCCGCAGGGAGAGCTCGGCGCCGAGGTGGTCGGTGTCGCGGCGC
>CAZCJT010000653.1:0-1737 GCA_964498565.1 uncultured Acidimicrobiaceae bacterium | reverse complement strand
GCCAATGCCCACCGCACCGCAGCCGCCGGCGCGGCCGCCGACGACGGCCGACGTTCGGCCCTCGGCACCGTCGACGGCGCCCGACGGGCCCTCCAAGGCGACGGCCAACGCCAAGGTCAGGGCGACGGCGAGGGGAACGGGGACGGTGATGGCGATGGGAGCGGCCAGGGCCAAGGCGAGGGGCAGGGCCAAGGCAACGGTCAAGGCCAAGGGCAGGGCAACGGCGGGCAGGGTGGCCAGAACCCCAATGGGGGTGCCTCGGGACCCGTGGCTGGCGCGCAGGGCGGCAACGGTGCCGGCCAGGGCGGCCAGGGTACGGCGCAGGGCACGCCGGGCGCCGATCCGGTCGGCGAGGAAGCCCGCACCGACGAGCCGTCGCTGTTCGATCCGCAGGGCAGCGGCGACGACGAGGTCGCCCTCGGCGGGACCCCCACGGGTGATGATCCCGGCGAGGTCGTCGGCCGGGGCGACGGGCTGAGCACGACCGGCAGCGCGTTCGTTCCGCTCTCCCAGGCCCTCGACTCGTTCCGGCAGCGGGTCACCACCGCACTGGACGATCCGGTGCTGTCCCCCTCGATGCGAGAGCTCGTGCGGTCGTACTTCGGCCGCCTCACGGAAGGCGGAAGCCGATGATCGAACTGCACCCCGACGATGTCCGTGACATGGTCCACCGGGTCGAGACCGAGCTCCGCAAGGTCATCGTCGGCCAGGAGGAGGTCGTCCGCTCGGTGCTGGTGTGCCTGCTGGCCGAGGGCCACGTCCTGCTGGAAGGCGTCCCCGGTCTCGGCAAGACCCAGCTGCTCAAGACGCTGGCCGATGCGCTGCGGCTCCAGTTCTCCCGCGTGCAGTTCACTCCCGACCTCATGCCGGCCGACATCGTCGGCACCCAGGTGCTGGAGGACGCCCACGACGGGCACCGCCGCTTCGTGTTCCAGCCGGGACCCGTGTTCGCCAACCTCGTCCTCGCCGACGAGGTGAACCGGGCGACACCGAAGACGCAGTCGGCGCTCCTCGAGGCCATGCAGGAGCGGCGGGTGACCGTGGCGGGCGAGACCCGCCCCCTCCCCCGGCCGTTCCTCGTGATGGCCACTCAGAACCCGCTCGAGATGGAGGGCACCTACCCGCTCCCCGAAGCCCAGCTGGACCGGTTCCTGCTCAAGGCCATCGTCCGGTTCCCCCCGGCGGAGGACCTGGTCGAGATCATCGAGCGTACGACGTCTGCAGCGATCCCCGAGGTGCACGCGGTCACCGACGTCGAGCAGCTCGCTGCTGCAGTTGCGCTCGTGCGCCAGGTCCCGGTGGCATCGCACCTCGTTCGTCACGCCACCGATCTCGTCATCGCCACCCATCCTGACCAGCCCACCGCACCGGACTCGGTGCGCCGCTACGTCCGCTTCGGGGCGTCCCCCCGCGGTGCCCAGGCGCTCGTCCTGGCAGCCAAGGCCAGCGCCCTCCTCGATGGTCGCCCGAACGTGGCGGCTGAAGACCTTCGTGACATCGCCCACGCCGCCCTGCGCCACCGGCTCATCCTCGGCTACGAAGCGACCGCCGACGGGATGACGGCCGACGACGCGGTCGACGCCGTCCTCGATGCCGTACCCGTGCCCTCGTCGGGCCTGCGCGGCGCACCCTGACGGCCGAAGGCGAGACGGTGGCCCTCCTCGACCCGGCGACCCTCGGGCGCCTCGAGCGGCTCCAGCTGGGCACCCGCCGGCGCCTCGCCGGGTCCATCGGCGG
>CAZCJT010000652.1:0-1740 GCA_964498565.1 uncultured Acidimicrobiaceae bacterium | reverse complement strand
GTGCGGGCCCGCCAGGACGGGTTCGTGGCCGCGCAGCTGACGGCGACGGCGACCGCCGTCGGGCGCACGGTGGACGCCGAGCTGGTCGAGGCGGTGGCGACCGCGATGAACGGCGCCTTCGAGGCGCTGGGCCGGTGGTGGAGCCACCACCCCGACCGCACGGCAGCCGAGCTCGCCGACCTGTACACGGCCCTGATCCAGCCCGGCCTCGACGGCCTCCTCGGGTGGTCGGCGTGACCGGAACCGGAACGTCCGACGAGCGCTTCCAGCGGGCCACCCGCTGATCACCAGACCGGCAACAGCCGTTGCCAGGTGGGCCGACGGTGGTAGGAAGAGCCGTCATGAAGCTCTCCATGACGCTCAACTACTCCGGTGACCCCGTCCAGGCCGCCGCCACCGCCGCCGACTACGAGACGGCCGGCGTCGACATGATCTGGGTCGCAGAGCTCTACAGCTTCGACGCCGTGAGCATCCTCGGCTACCTGGCCGCCAAGACCCACCGGATGGAGCTGGCCTCCGGCATCTTCCCCATCTACTCCCGCACCCCGGCCCTCACGGCGTCCACCGCCGCCGGCCTCGACGCCGTCTCCCAGGGTCGCTTCGTGCTCGGCCTCGGCGCCTCGGGCCCCCAGGTCATCGAGGGCTGGCACGGGGTCAAGTACGACAAGCCCCTCACCCGCACCCGTGAGCTCATCGACATCTGCCGGATCGTTTGGCGGCGCGAGCGCCTCGAGTACCAGGGCGACGCCTACACCCTCCCGCTGCCGGCCGACCAGGGCACCGGGCTCGGGAAGCCGCTGAAGCTGATCAACCGTCCCGTCCGCCAGGACATCCCGATCTGGGTCGCCAGCCTCGGTCACAAGAACGTGTCGATGACCGCCGAGCTGGCCGACGGCTGGCTGCCGGTGTTCTTCCATCCCGACAAGGCCCGCGACGTGTGGGGCCCCGACCTCGACGAGGGGACGGCCAGGCGCAGCGCCGACCTGGGCACGCTCCAGATCGCGGCCGGCGGCACGGTGGCCATCACCGGCGACAAGTCGGTGGCCGACGGCATCCGCGACTTCGCCCGCCCGATGACCGCCCTGTACGTCGGGGGCATGGGCGCCAAGGGGAAGAACTTCTACAACAACATCTTCAAGCGCTACGGCTACGAGGAGGAGGCGGAGAAGATCCAGGACCTCTACCTCGACGGCAAGAAGGACGAGGCCGCCGCCCTCGTGCCCGACGACTTCCTCGACGCCACGGCCATGGTCGGCGACGAGGGCTGGGTGAAGGAGCGCATCCAGGCCTACAAGGCCGCGGGCGTCACCCACCTGCAGATCACACCCATCGGTGAGAAGCCGCTCGAGATCATCGAGAAGGTCAAGGCCTGGGCCGAATAGTGCCCGAGGGCCCCTACGACCGGCTCGGTGTGCTCGCCCGCCAGCAGGTGGACGTCGCCGACGGGCTCCGTCACGTCGAGCTGTTCACCATGCAGGGGCTGCTCACCGTGCTCTGGCACGGGCCGGTGGAAGCCGACCGGGCCGTGATCCTGCTCGGCGGGGCCATGGGCGGTCTGCTCGGCCCGGCGAACGGCCTGTACCACGACCTCGGCGTGGCCCTCGCCGCCGAGGGCGTTGCCACGTTCCGGGTCTCGTACCGCAGCCCCAACGACTTCGGCCGCTGCGTGCACGACGCGCTCGCCATCGCCGACGTCGCCGCCCGCCAGGGCGCCCGGCGCTTCGTCGCCGTGGGGCACTC
>CAZCJT010000651.1:0-1742 GCA_964498565.1 uncultured Acidimicrobiaceae bacterium | reverse complement strand
ACCGCCGCGTCCCGCCCCGACCTGCTCGCGGCCCGACCGCTGACCGCCGATGACGAGGCGGTGCTCGACGAGTTCGGGCTCCTCGCCGAGGTTCGCGGCCGGATCCCGGACCGGCACCGCTAGGCGCCGAGCCGACCGGCGACGCGGGCTTGGTGGGGGTCGGCCCGGCCGTCCTACACTGGCTCGTTCGCCGCCGGCACTGCCGCGCGCACACGCCCGTTCCACACTGCCCCAGGACGCGACCATGCACCAGACCGACCTCGTCGATCTCGCCAACCTCCGAGACGACATCCCCGACTTCGCCCCGGGAGACACGGTGAACGTCCACGTCCGCGTGGTCGAGGGCAACAAGGAGCGCGTCCAGCAGTTCAAGGGCGTCGTCATCAAGCGCCAGGGCGCCGGCGTGCGCGAGACCTACACGGTCCGCAAGCTCTCCAACGGCGTCGGCGTCGAGCGCACCTTCCCCGTCCACACCCCGACCGTGGCCAAGATCGAGGTCATGATCCGGGGCGACGTGCGCCGGGCCAAGCTGTACTACCTGCGCGACCGCATCGGGAAGCGGGCCAAGGTCAAGGAGAAGCGCGACTTCTGATCGCGTGCCCTGATCGCGTGCGCACGTGATCGACTGGCAGGGCGTCGACGTCCCCGAGCGAGCATCCGACGCGGACCCGGACGAGCTCCCGGCGCTGCGCCCGCCGCAAGCCGAGCCCGGCACGGGCCGGGTCCTGCTCGAGGTCCCCGTCCTGGTCGTGGCGGCGGCCGTCATCGCCCTCGTCGTCAAGGCGTTCCTCGCCCAGGCGTTCTTCATCCCGTCCGAGTCGATGGAGCCCCAGCTGGTCACCGGCGACCGGGTGGTGGTGTCCCGCCTCTCCTTCGAGCTCCACGAGCCGCGGCGGGGCGACGTGGTCGTCTTCGACGATCCCACCGAGCCGCCGGTGGTCGACCGCTCGCTCCTGCCGGTCCGTCTCGGCCGGGAGGCGCTCGCGGCCCTCGGCGTCATCGAGCCCCGGGGCCGCGAGCTGATCAAGCGGGTGGTCGCCCTGCCCGGGGAGACCGTCTGGGGGCAGGGCGGCCAGGTGGTCATCGATGGCCGTCCGCTCGTCGAGCCCTACCTCGGCACGCCCGGCATCACCGACGACTTCCCGCCCATCCGCGTGCCGGACGGCCACGTCTTCGTGATGGGCGACAGCCGCCGCAACAGCAAGGACAGCCGGCGGTTCGGGCCGGTGCCCACCGACCTGATCGTCGGCCGGGCCATCGCCCGGGTCTGGCCGCCGGGACGGGCCGCCCACCTGTGAGGAGGAGCCGAGCACATCGGGGTTCCCGTCGGTGGCACCGGGTTACGGTGTCGGCGTGAGCGCGGACGACCTCGAGGCCTACGAAGCCGACATCGAGCTCCAGCTGTACCGGGAGTACAAGGACGTCAGCCCCACGTTCACCTACGTCGTGGAGACCGAGCGCCGCTTCTACCTGGCCAACGAGGTGCAGCGCACCGTGCGCGACGCCGGGGGCACCCCCTTCGTGGAGCTCGAGCTGCGCGACGCCTGGGTGTGGGACATGTACCGCTCCAGCCGCTTCGTGTCCCGGGTCCAGGTCGTGACGTTCAAGGACGTCAACATCGAGGAGCTCCCGAAGGCCGACATCGACCTCGAGTCGTTCCGCAAGGGCCCGGGCTGATCGCGGTGCCTCCGTGACCGTCGCCCGCCAGCGCCTCGGCGCCCACGGCGAGCGGGTCGCGGCCC
>CAZCJT010000650.1:0-1743 GCA_964498565.1 uncultured Acidimicrobiaceae bacterium | reverse complement strand
GGGCGCGTGGCCGTGCGCCAGCTCCTGGTCGAGGAGCGACTCGGACCCGCTCGCGCTGCGCATCTCGGCCGGGGCACCGCCGAAGGCCGACGGACCTGACGGTCCGGCGGGCGGCTCGATGCCGGGCGCCCCGGAGTCCTTCCGGTTGACGAGGACGACGGCGACACCTCCGACCAGGACGATGACGGCGGCGATGAGCAGGAGGATCTCCATGGGCGAGCGAGCCTACCGCCGCCCCGCCTCTAGCCTCAGAGGGGTGCAGCCCGACCTCCACGCCCATCCCGCCGCCGAGCTGGACGCCGTCACCCAGGCCGTCAAGCGGGTCATCGTCGGCCAGGACCGCGTCCTCGAGCGCCTGCTGGTGGGGCTCCTGGCCAAGGGCCACCTGCTGCTCGAGGGCGTGCCCGGCCTGGCCAAGACGCTGGCGATGGAGACCCTCGCCACGGTGGTCGGCGGCTCGTTCGCCCGCATCCAGTTCACCCCCGATCTGCTGCCCGCCGACATCACGGGCACCCGGGTCTGGCGCCAGTCGAGCGAGCGCTTCGACGTGGAGCTCGGCCCCGTGTTCGTGAACTTCCTGCTCGCCGACGAGATCAACCGGGCGCCGGCGAAGGTGCAGTCGGCCCTGCTCGAGGTCATGGCCGAGAAGCAGGTGTCGCTCGGCGGTCAGTCCCATCCGGTGCCCCGGCCGTTCCTGGTCATGGCCACCCAGAACCCGATCGAGTCCGAGGGCGTGTACCCGCTGCCGGAGGCCCAGCGCGACCGGTTCCTCATGAAGATCCTCATCGAGTACCCGTCGCCGGCCGAGGAGTCCGAGATCGTCCTGCGCCACGGCATCGATCCGCCCGAGGCCTCCCAGGCGCTCGACACCGGCGCCCTGCTCCGCCTCCAGGACGCGGCCGACGCCGTCGCCGTCGACCACGGGACCCTCCAGTACGCGGTCGACCTGGTGCAGGCCACCCGCGACCCGGCCCGGTACGGCCTGCCCGACCTGGTCGAGTACCTCTCCTACGGCGCCTCCCCCCGCGCCACCCTCGGCCTCGTCGCCGCCGGCCGGGCGCTGGCCCTGCTGCGCAAGCGCTCCTACGTCGTTCCCCAGGACGTCTTCGACGTGGCCCCCGACGTGCTGCGCCACCGCCTCGTCCTCTCCTACGAGTCCCTCGCGCAGGGCGTCGGCGTCGAGCACGTCCTGGCCCGGCTGCTGTCGACGGTCCCGGCGCCCCACGTCTCCGGCAGCCAGCCGGCACCGGCGGCCGCCAACGACGGCGAGTGGGCCGCCGGGTGAGCACCGTCGTCCACGCCGACGCCGCCCAGGTCCTGCGCCGGTTGGAGCTCGACGTGACCCGCCGGCTCGACGGGCTGCTGCACGGCGACTACCGGGGGCTGGTCCCGGGCCACGGGTCGGAGACGGGCGAGACCCGCCCGTACGTGCCCGGCGACGACGTGCGCCGCATCGACTGGAACGTGTCGGCGCGCTCGATCGACACCCACGTGCGCGAGTCCATCGCCGACCGCGAGCTGGAGACCTGGGTGCTCGTCGACCGCTCCCCCAGCCTCGACTTCGGCACGGCTCGGACCACCAAGGCGGGCTTGGCCGTCGAGGCCGTCGGCGCCATCGGCTTCCTCACCGCCCGGACCGGCAACCGGCTGGGTGCCGTGGTGGTCGATCCCCACGGCACGACGGTCATCCCGGCCAAGCCGGGGCGCGAGCACCTCCTCGCCGTGCTGCACGGGCTGCTCACC
>CAZCJT010000649.1:0-1744 GCA_964498565.1 uncultured Acidimicrobiaceae bacterium | reverse complement strand
GCGGCATCTACACCAAGGCCGCCGACGTCGGCGCCGACCTGGTCGGCAAGGTCGAGGCCGGCATCCCCGAGGACGACCCCCGCAACCCGGCCACCATCGCCGACAACGTGGGCGACAACGTCGGCGACGTCGCCGGCATGGGCGCCGACCTGTTCGAGTCCTACGGCGGCGCCATCGTCGCCCCGATCGCGCTGATCGCCTTCACCGTGTTCGCCGTGTCCCCGGACATGTCGACCGGTGAGCTGCTCACCAGCGACCCCACGCTCAAGCTGCTGCTGTTCCCGTTCGGCGTCGCCCTCATCGGCATGGTGGCTTCGATCCTCGGCTCGTTCTTCGTGAAGGCCGGCGACTCCACCGAGATCCACGCCCTGTCCCGGGCGCTGCACATGGGCACGAACGTGGCCATGGCCATCACGACCGTCGGGGTCCTGGCCCTCGGCATGGTGATGTTCTCCGGCGACGAGTTCGACAACGCCTGGGGCCTGCCCCTCTCCGTCATCGGCGGTCTGCTCGTCGGCTACGCCATCGGCAAGGTCGCCGAGATCTGGACCTCGGACCAGTACGGCCCGGTGAAGAAGATCGCCGCCGCCTCCGAGACCGGCCCGGCCACCACGATCCTCGGCGGCATCTCCGCCGGCATGATCTCCGTCGGCGCCTCCGTGGTCCTGATCGGCGCCGGCGTGCTCGTCGCCTACTGGGGTGGTGAGTGGGCCGGTGACGGCCTCGGCATCTACGGCATCGCCATCGCCGCGGTCGGCATGCTGGCCACCACCGGCATCGTCGTGTCCGTCGACGCCTACGGCCCGATCGCCGACAACGCCGGCGGCATCGCCGAGATGGCCGAGCTCGACCCGAGCGTCCGCGAGGTCACCGACGCGCTGGACAGCCTCGGCAACACCACGGCTGCCATCGCCAAGGGCTTCGCGGTCGGCTCGGCCGCCCTCACCGCCCTGGCCCTGTTCAAGACCTTCGAGGTCGCCCTCGTCCAGGCCGGCGGCAGCGACTTCACCGGCCTGAACCTCGACGTCGGCGACGTCGACGTCTTCATCGGCCTGTTCATCGGCGCGGCCCTGCCGTTCGTGTTCGCCGCCCTCACGATCGACGCCGTCGGCCGTGCGGCCAACCAGATGATCGAAGAGGTGCGTCGCCAGTTCCGGGAGATCCCGGGCCTGCGGGAGGGCCTGCCGGGCGTCAAGCCCGACTCGGCCCGCTGCGTGGCCATCTCCACCAAGGCCTCGCTGAAGGAGATGATCATCCCCGGTGCCCTCGCGGTCGTCGTGCCCCTGGTCCTCGGCTTCATCGACGTGGACACCCTCGGCGGCTTCCTGGCCGGCGCCCTCGTCACCGGCTTCTGCCTGGCCATCTTCATGGCCAACGCCGGCGGCGCCTGGGACAACGCCAAGAAGTACATCGAGCAGGGCCACCACGGCGGCAAGGGCTCCGACCCGCACAAGGCCGCCGTCGTCGGCGACACCGTGGGTGATCCGTTCAAGGACACCTCCGGCCCGTCCATGAACATCCTCATCAAGGTGATGACGATCGTCTCGCTGGTCTTCGCCGGCGCCTTCGTCTGATCCCGACGCACTGAAACGACCGGCTCGTGCCGGCGCCCCTCCTGGGGGCGCCGGCACGGTCGCGTCCGGGCTCGGAGCTCGAGGCTCACGCAGCGGCCGCCGCACGCGGCGCCCGGTTCCTGGCCATGGAGCCCGACGGCACGATCCGGGACGGGGGGACGGAGGTCCCC
>CAZCJT010000648.1:0-1750 GCA_964498565.1 uncultured Acidimicrobiaceae bacterium | reverse complement strand
AACAGCCCGAGACGGTCGCCGTCCGGGCCTCCTCCGCCGCCGGCGATGGCGGCGTGGCTCGGCCGGCGCCTCGGGATCGAGCCCACCGTGCACGACGGCATCGGGCACGAGCTCGCCATCCGCCTGTGGGCCGACCTCGTCGGTGAGGCCGGCGGAGCGTCCTAGCGGGTCCCGCCCAGCGCGGCGGCAGCCGGCATGTCCGGGTCCTCCCACGCCACCTGCGGCACGTCGGACCAGAGCCGCTCGAGCTCGTAGTACTGGCGGGCGTCCTGGTTGAACACGTGCACCACGAAGGTGCCGTGGTCGGCCAGCACCCACTCGGACTCGGCCAGCCCCTCGACCCGCAGCGCCCTGGGTCCGCCGGCGGCCGCCACCGCGTCCTCGCACTCCTGGACCACGGTGCGCACCAGGCGCGGGTTCGATGCCGAGACGATCACGAAGTAGTCGGTGATGGCCAGCACGTCGCCGACCTGCAGCACGAGGATGTCGGTGGCACCCTTCGCGAACGCGGCCCGGGCGGCGGCGACGGCGTAGGTCGGGTCGAGGAGCAGGTCGGGCAAACCGGACTCGGGGGCGGAGGGGGTGGCGTTCAGCTCGGCATCAGTCATGGTCGGCACCGAGGGTAACCGTGATGTCCACGACATCACTCGGGCGAGGGTCCACGACGACCTCCCCCACGCCGAGCAGCTCCCGGATCGCCTCTGCCTCGTCCTCCTGGGAGGGATCGACGTAGGCGATGGTGGTCACCTCCTCGTCGAAGCTGCGGGCGTTGCCGACGATCACCACCTCGACACCGACGGGGGGCAGCTCGAGGGCCACGGACCGGGCCTCCTCGCGGTCGGGCGTGCCGGCCAGCACACGCACCCGTGGGCGCACCCCGGGCCGGGGGCTCCGGGGCAGCGGGACGAGCTCGGAGACGAGGGCGGCCACCGCCTCGTCCTCGGGGAGGAAGGTCGGCTCGTCGGCGAAGTCCTCGACGGTGGTCGCCTCCACGGGGAGCGTCTCCACCACGGTGGAGCCGGCCGCCAGGGCGCGCACGAAGCGTCCGATGCCGCTCTCCAGCTCGCCGGGGACGACAGCCGGGTCATCGGACGCCGCCACCGCGGCCAGCCAGGCCGCCCAGAACGTCTGGTGGCGGAACAGCCGGGCCAGCTCGGATTCGCCGTCGTGTCGGGCTTCGAGGTACGCGCCCACGTCTTCGGCCGCCAGCTCGATGTCGCCGGCGGGGAACCGGACCTCGCCGTCGACCTCGAGGTCGTCGGGGTTGTCGATGGCCAGCGGCGCGACCGGCGCGACCAGGCCGGCCCAGCGCTCGGCATCCACCACCGCGACCTCACCGATGCCGGTGTTCAGGACGTCACCGACCACCTCGGCCTGCACCTCGGCCGTACCCAGGTCGTAGGCGGCCTCGATGGGGGCGTAGCCGAAGATGGGCATGTCGGACACGGTGCGGGTCGGCACGAAGACCACCCCGCCGCCGCCCGCCCCGGGGTCGGGCAGCGTCAGCACGGTGAGCGCCTGCACCGACCCGCCGAGGTCGTGCACGAGCAGGAGGGTGGGCGTGGGCGCCACCAGCGCCTCGTAGCCGGGCGCCGTGGGGTCCGTCTCCTGGGCCAGCACCTCGCCCTCGGTGCTCGAGCGGAGGATCCTGGTACCGGCGTACGCCAGCCCCGCGCCGGTGGCGAACAGGCCGAGCAGCACGAGCGCGGACACGACGGCGCGAGTGCCGATCCGGCGACCGCGGCCGTGG
>CAZCJT010000647.1:0-1753 GCA_964498565.1 uncultured Acidimicrobiaceae bacterium | reverse complement strand
CGGGTCTCGATCGACCCGACCGAGGGCTCCACGGCCGACAGGACGGCCCCCACGTCCATCCCGCCGGCGGCCGTGGTCATCGGGGTGCGCTCCCGGGTCGCCTCGGCCTCGCCACCGCTCGTGGGCCACAGCGCAGCGATGCCCAGGATCAGCAGGGACACCACGGCACCGACCAGGCCGCCGACCAGCGCCGATCGGCCCACGGCCCGGTCCCGGTCACCGGGGTGGGGCGGCGGGTCGAGTCGGGGCCAGGTCCGGGGCGGCTCGAGCGACGACAGCGCGTCGCGCGTCGGAGGCACGGGTGGGATGGCGGTGCCGTGTCCCGTGGGCTCGTCGGGGCTCATGAGGCCAGTCTCGCCGCTCCTCGGCCGATTGCGACCGCGCTCGCCGGGTCGCCTCCGAAGTTATTCGATGCTAAAGTGCACTGAATTGGGAACCGAACGAGCGTCGGCTTCGTAGAACAGGTGGAGGTCACCTGATGGAAACGCCATGGATGAACGACGGCAACTGCCGGAACCACCCGCCCGAGGTCTTCTTCCCGAGCGATGGGGTGGGGGTGACGATGGCCCAGCGCATCTGCTCGACGTGCCCCGTGCGCGAGACGTGCCTGGAGTACGCGCTGGAGAACCGGATCGACCACGGCGTCTGGGGCGCGACGTCCGAGCGCGAGCGGCGCCGGATCCTCAAGACCCGGCGCGGACCGATCGAGGTCTACGCTAGCGGCGCCTGAACGGGCGGTCAGCCCTCGAGCGCGAACGCCCGCACCAGGCGCTGGGAGGCGTCGTGCACCCGGTCCCACACGGCCCGCCGGCGCCACTCGGGCATGCCGGCCACGGCCGTCAGGACCGCGGCGCGGTCTGACGAGATGACGGTGACCACCAGATCGCCCCGCTGCGTGACGGCCACCACCGGGTTCCCGCGGCGGACCCAGACGTCGGCGTCTCCGATGGCCGCGACGTCGCCGGCGGGCAGGCGGTCCCAGTCGAGGCGCCCGGGCTGCTGGTAGACGGCGACGTCGAGATCGCCGGCCCGGTAGACGACGACGGCCACGTCCTCGCCGTCCCACATCTCGTGCCGGCTGAGGGAGACCGCCGACCCGATGAGCCCGGGCGGCGCCGGGTAGGCACCGCTCGACCTGCGTTCCATCCCGTCCATCACCTCGGGCGGGCCGTCGCGGTGGCTGGCCGCCAGCGCGGAGACGTCGGGCACGAGGACGCGACGCTCCGTCGCGGCGGTGGTGCCCAGCGCCACGAGAACCACCGCGGCCACTGCGACGAAGGCCGCACCCAGGCGGATCGCCCGCCGGTGGCGGACGAGGAAGCCCTCGATCACGGGCGAGCCGTCCACCGGGGGCAGGCCCCGAAGCAGCGCGCGCGCCT
Source organism: uncultured Acidimicrobiaceae bacterium (assembly GCA_964498565.1). Classification (GTDB taxonomy): domain Bacteria; phylum Actinomycetota; class Acidimicrobiia; order Acidimicrobiales; family Salinilacustritrichaceae; genus Salinilacustrithrix. Next base: position 374 of record CAZCJT010000647.1, on the reverse strand, counting down.
CGACCAGGTCGCCCACCGCCTGGCGGCAGGTCGCGCAGTCCTCCAGGTGACCGACGACCCACGCCTCCTCGGCCGGGTCGAGCTCGCCGTCGACGTGGGCCGACAGCAGATCGTCGGGATGGCGGTCCGGGTCGTGTCCGTGGTCTCTCACGACAGCGCCTCCCGGAGGGCGAGGCGGCCGCGGTGGATGCGGCTGCGGACGGTGCCGACCGGGACATCGAGCTGGGCGGCGATCTCGGCGTAGGGAAGGCCGACCACGTCGGCCAGCACGACGGGCACCCGGAAGTCCTCCGGGAGCCCACCCAGCGCGGCCTGCACGTGGTCGGGGAGCCGCTCCGCCTCGGCGGCGGACGCGGCGTCGGGGCTGGCGGGCA
>CAZCJT010000646.1:0-1753 GCA_964498565.1 uncultured Acidimicrobiaceae bacterium | reverse complement strand
CGGTGTTGGCGTCGCTGGCGGTCGGCATCGCGCTATGGCGCGCGACCGAGCCGGTCCAGCGCCGGATCGAGGCAGCCGTCGGCGCCGCCCGTGGGCGGACCGTAGGAGCGCCGCCGACCTGACAGGCTCGCCCCGTGCAGGACTTCGACCTCGTCATCGTCGGCAGCGGCTCGGGCAACGCGATCCCGGCGGACCTCGACGGCGCCCGGATCGCCATGGTGGAGCGGGGCGTCTTCGGCGGCACGTGCCTGAACGTGGGGTGCATCCCGTCGAAGATGTTCATCTACGCCGCCGACGTGGCCATGCACGTGCGGGACGCGGCGCGCTACGGGCTGACGGCGTCGGTCGAGTCGGTCGACTGGCCCGCCATCGTGGCCCGGGTCTTCGGTCGCATCGATCCGATCGCGGCCGGCGGCGAGCGGTACCGGCGCGACGACTGCGACAACATCACCGTGTTCCGGGGCAACGGCGCGTTCGTCGACCACAAGGTGCTCGAGGTGGACGGCGAGCAGATCCACGGGGACCGCTTCGTGCTGGCCGCCGGCGCCCGCCCGTACGTCCCCGACGTGCCCGGCCTGGACGACGTCGGCTACCACACGTCGGACACGGTCATGCGCCTGCCCGAGCTGCCGGCCCGCATGGCCATCTTCGGCGGTGGCTACATCGCCACCGAGCTCGGCCACGTCTTCGACGCCTTCGGGACCAGGGTGTCGATCATCAACCGCAGCAGGCGGCTCCTGCGCTCGGAGGACGACGACATCTCGGCGCGGTACACCGAGATGTCCGCCGGCCGGTTCGATCTGCACCTCGACACCGCGGTCACCCGGGTCGAGCGCAACAGGTCGGGATCGATCACCGTCCACCTCCTGCACGGCGGCGCCGACTCCACCATCGAGGTCGACGAGATCCTCGTCGCCACGGGGCGCATCCCCAACAGCGACCAGCTGGCGGTCGAGCGGACCGGGGTGCAGCTCGACCCGGCCGGCCGCATCGTGGTCCACGAGGACCTGCAGACCGACGTCGAGGGCATCTACGCCCTCGGCGACATCACCAACCGCTTCCAGCTCAAGCACGTCGCCAACGCCGAGGCCCGGGTCGTCTTCCACAACCTCGTCCACCCCGACGACCCGCGGCTCATGGACTACTCGATCATCCCCCACGCCGTCTTCGGCAACCCGCAGGTCGCCGCCGTGGGCCTCACCGAGCACGAGGCGGCCACGGACGGCGTGCCGTTCGTGACCGTCGTGAAGGAGTACGGCTCGACGGCGTACGGCTGGGCGATGGAGGACACGACGTCGTTCGTGAAGCTGGTGGCCCACGCCAAGACCCGCCGGCTGCTCGGTGCCCACATCATCGGCCCGCAGGCCTCGACCCTCATCCAGGTGATGATCCAGGGGATGCGCTTCGGCCAGACCGTCGACGAGATGGCCCGCGAGCAGATGTGGGTGCACCCGGCGCTGACCGAGGTGCTGGAGAACGCGCTGCTCGACCTCTGATCAGGCGGCTGCCGTGCCGGCCAGTCGCTCCCGTACGAGCGGCGCCACCTCGGTGCCGTAGAGCTCGATGCTGCGCAGCATGGCGTGGTGGGGCAGCGTGCCGGCGCTGTACTTGAGGTCGTAGCGGGACGCACCCAGGCCGGTCACCGCCCGCACCACCTTGTCGGCCACGGTCTGGGGCGAGCCGACGGCCAGCGCGCCTTCGGGGCCGGCGGCGAGGTCGAACTGGGCCCGCGTCATCGCCGGCCAGCCGCGCT
>CAZCJT010000645.1:0-1772 GCA_964498565.1 uncultured Acidimicrobiaceae bacterium | reverse complement strand
GGCGAGCGCGCCAGTGCCGCCCGCTGCGGGGTCTGCCGACGCGTCGGCCGTGGGGATGCGTTCGGTGCGCGGGGGCTCGGGCGCGCCGGATCGATCGCTGGACATGTGGGGGGTCTCCTTCGACCGGCGCCCCGTACCCACGGCGCCGAGCGTGCAGACCGCGCTGCTCAGCCCAGGTCGGTGCTCGGGTCGTGGGGCTCGAACCCCGAGAGGTCGTCGTCGCCACGGAAGAGGTGGCGGTGGCCGTCGGAGAAGCGCACGACCGCAGCCCCGCGCATGCAGCTGCCGTCGGGGGCGGTGAGGGCGAGGTCATGGCGGGCCATGCCGAGGCGGTGGTACTGGTCGGTGCGCAGCTGGGCCTCCCAGTCGTTCGGACCCGGACCGGTGGCACCCTCCCGCACGACGATGAAGATGTCGGCGTAGTCGAACTCGACCGGCACCCCGTTGATGTCCGCTCGGGAGATGACGATCCGGTACGACTGCACGACCGGGACCGTACGCGACGGAGCCGGTCATGCCGCCAGGTCGGCCTCGCGCTCCAGCGCCGACCACAGGGCCGTGCGGCAGCGGATGGCGGGTGCGCCGTCGAGCTCGTTGACCAGGACGAGGCCGTCGACGAGGTCGGCCAGCACCGCCGTCCACGGCCGGTCCCCCACCCGCACCGCCACGGTGGCCCCCCGTCGGTTGCGACGGATGGTGCGCACCGCGTCGCCCCGGGCCGGCGGGCTGCGGAAGATCGGCACCTCCAGGCCCTGCAGGCGCGCCGACTCGCTGAGGGTGCGGACGGCATGGGCGAATCGCAGCGAGGTGGTCATCGCCCAAGCATCCCCGCGTCCACCGACAAGAACGCAGGGACGGTTCTTGTCAGCACCCTCGTGCGACGGTCGGTGCATGACCACGACGGCCGCCACCTACTCCCCTGCCCAGCAGCGGATCATCGAGCTCCTCCGGCGACGGGCCGAGGACCGACCGGTGGGCGCCGCGGTCGTGGCCGCCCTCCACGCCGAGCTCGAGGAGCGGCTCGCTCCGGTGGCCGAACGGATCCCCGACGGCGCCTCCCTCTGGGTCGGCAAGTCGGCGCTGCACCAGCTCGACACCTGCGAGGGCCGCTGGCAGGCCGAGGCCAGCGCGCGGTTCGTGTGGAACGTGCCGGCGGCCCGGGGCACGGTCGCCCACAAGGCCATCGAGCTCCAGGCCAACTGGCGGGGCGAGAGCGAGCCGTGCCGCCTGGTGGACGAGGCCATCGCCCGGCTGGCCGAGCTCGAGGGGCCGCTGGCCGCCTTCCTGCGGACCCTCTCCACGGTCGAGCTGGCCGAGCTGCGCCAGGAGGCGGTCGGCTTCGTCACCGCCTTCGAGGAGTGCTTCCCCCCGCTCAAGTCGCGCTGGCGGCCGGTGGTCGACGGTGCGGCCCGGGTCGAGCTGGCCGGCGGCCGCATCGTGCTCGCCGGGCGCCCGGACCTCACCCTCGGCCGCGCCGCCGACGGCGGAAAGGTCATCCTGGACCTCAAGACCGGCCGGCCGTCCCGCCACCACGTCGACGACCTGCGCTTCTACGCACTGGTCGACGCCTGCAAGGTCGGCCTGCCCGCCCGCCGGCTGGCCACGCTCTACCTCGACACCGGCACGCCCGCCGTCGAGCAGGTCACGGTCGGGGTGCTCGAGGCCGCGACCGAGCGGGTCGTGCGCTCGGTCGAGGCGATGGTGCAGCTGCGCACCGCGGGCCGACCCGCTTCGGTGCGGGCCAACCCGATGTGCCGCTGGTGCCCGGCGCT
>CAZCJT010000644.1:0-1773 GCA_964498565.1 uncultured Acidimicrobiaceae bacterium | reverse complement strand
CGCCGTGAGGGCGGGGGTGGCGCCGGCGACGGGTGTGCGGCGGTCGCCGTGGCGGAGGGCGTCGGGATCGAGGAGCGGCCGGTCGAAGGCGTCGACCACCTCGACGCCGGCCTCCCGGCACACCAGCAACGCGCCGGCGTAGTCCCACGAGCCGTGGGCGCTCGGCGAGCAGTCGAGGTAGCCGTCCAGGACGCCGTCGGCCACGGCGCACAGGTCGAGGGCGGCGGCGCCCAGCGCCCGGTACTGCTTCCAGCCGAGGTACTGGTTCGGGTAGCCGGACAGCCCGATGATGGAGCGGCCGAGCTCGCTGGCGCCGGAGGGGTCGATCGGACGGCCGTCCGCCGTGGCCCCACCGCCCCGGACCGCCTCGTACCGGTGGCCGCTGGCCTGGTTCACCACGAGGGCGGCGCGTGGGCCGTCGGCGTCGACGGCGCAGAGGCTGGTGGCGTACCAGGGGATGCCGCGGCTGGCGTTGGTCGAGCCGTCGACGGGGTCCACCACGACGGTGATGTCGCGGTCGTCGTGCTCGACGCCGGACTCCTCGCTGAGCCAGCCGAGGCCGGCGTCGTCGAGGACGGCGAGGCAGGCCTCGTCGGCGGCCAGATCGCTGCGGTACTGGCCCGACCGCGTGCCGGCGAGACCCCAGTCGTCGAGGTCGTCGAGAGCCCGGCGCACCGCGGCGGCGGCGTCGCGGAGGACGGCGAGGAGGTCGTCGTCGTGCATGGTCGGGCGACCGTACCGGGCCGCCGGGGCGATGCGATGGGTGTCGGTGGTGCCGTGGCAGGCTTCGGCGATGGCCTCCATCGACGTCGCCGGGTTCGTGGCCGACCTCAAGGACCATGCCGTCGACCACGGCTTCCACGTCCACGACGAGCGCCACTTCGTGGAGACCTACTCCCTGCGCCAGGCGTGGGAGGTCGACCTCCACCCCGAGGAGGCCTGCGGCGGCCCCCTCGACCTGCACCTCGCCCTCGACGTCGACCCCCGCAGCCTCCTGGCCTTCGAGGACGTGGTGCTCGCCATCGGCGAGGACGACGACCCGCCCGACGAGTTCCACTTCCCGCTGATCTTCACCTGGTCGCTGCCCCCGCTCCCGAAGGGGCCCGACCTGCTCGTGCTCGCCACCGACCTGGCCGGCCTCGGCGGGCCCGACCTGCCCCTCGAGGTGTCGGCCATCGACTCCTTCGGGGCGGTCACCGATGCACCGGAGCGCTCCCTCACCATCGTGGCCAAGGTCGACGTCTCGCTGGCCCGGGTGTTCCTCGGCCAGGAGCAGCTGTGCGACACCCTCGACCGGTGCCTGGCCGTGAGCCACTTCCTGCTCGAGCGGGCGCCCGTCTGGCTCGACGAGCTGTAGGAGGACCACCGTGACCGACACCGCCCAGTGCCCGTTCTGCGAGCTGCGCTTCATCGCCAAGTGGGAGCTCAAGCTCCACCTCGAGGCCGAGCACGCCGGCCACGTGCGCGACCGCGACGGCGGCGAGGTCGTCATCGAGGACAACGACCCGAACGACCCCAAGCCGCTCTAGCCCGGTGTCCCAGACACCTGCCACTGCCGCCCTCGACGGGGCCGGCGTGACGTACCGGACGACCGAGTACGAGTCGCCCGAGGACGGCGGATACGGCGAGGCGCTCGTCGCCGCCCTGGGGCTCGACCCCGATTCGGTGGGCAAGACGCTGGTCGCCGAGCTCGACGACGGCCGCCACGTGCTGGCCGTCGTGCCGGTGAGCGCCTCGCTCGACCTGAAGGCGCTCGCCCGCCTCGCCGGCGCC
>CAZCJT010000643.1:0-1775 GCA_964498565.1 uncultured Acidimicrobiaceae bacterium | reverse complement strand
AGCGCGTCCCCCGCGCCCTCGTGCACCACCTCGGCGGGCAGGCGGGCGACCTCCCAGCCCCGCGACTCGAACCACGACGCGAAGACCTCGGTCTCGGGCACCCGCTCCGGGTGGCGGAAGTGGGCGGGCACGAAGCGGCGGGCCTCGGCGTCGACGAGGCCGGCGTTGGCGGTGAAGACCAGGTCGGGCACACCCTCGGGCTGGTCGATGGTCTCCACCTCGGCGCCGGCGGCCACCAGTGCATCGTGCAGGCCCTGCCACTGCTGGAGGGCGACGTCGACGTCGACCTCGACGCCGTGGCGCATCCACGGGTTGATCTCGTAGAGCACGCCGAAGTGGCGGGGCGGGCACAGCAGGAAGCGCCGCCCCCAGGCGAGCCCGGTCACCCGCAGAGCTCCCCGGTGGGCTGGCGGCCGGGGACGCCGATGCCGGTGACGTGGCCCTGCAGGTCCACGAGGGCCGGGGCCAGGATCAGTGGGTCGACGATGTGGCCGTGCACCTCGATGGTCGCGTCCGCCATCGCACCATCATCCCGCTCCCGCAGTCGGACCCACCGCCTTTCCCGGCGAGTCGGGGAGGGCGGTACGATCCGGTCCGCATGGGACAGAGCGTGACCGTCGTGGCGAAGCCGTCGTCGAACCCCGAGATCCTGCGGTTCGAGATCAACCGCAGCCTCACCGGCATGGGGCACGAGCGCTACCGCTCGCTGGACGACGTCATCCTCGACCGGCCCGTCGACCGCCTCGCCCGGCGCCTGTTCGAGCACGGCGGCGTCGACGGCGTCCACGTGAACTCCTCGGTCATCACCGTCGACCTGGCCGGCGGCCGGGTCGGCGACGGGCTGCAGGAGATCATCGAGGACCTCTTCCGCTTCTACCCGGGCACGCCCGACGAGGAGCCGGTCGACGAGGTGCAGGCCGAGGACGCACCGGTGGCCCAGGACCCGCTGACCGGCGACGAGGCCGACCTCCTGCAGAAGCCCGAGGCCGCTGCGGCCACCGGGTCCAGTGCCTTCGACGCCCCGGCCGAGGCGCCGGCGGAGGCACCGGACCCCCACCGTCCCGACGACGAGACCACGCCGGCCGACTAGCCATGGGCGACGTCGGCGACCTCACCCTCCAGGAGGCGGCCGACGCACTGGACGTCCACTACATGACCGCCTACCGCTACGTGCGGCTGGGCGTGCTGCCGGCCGAGCGGCGAGGACGGACGTGGGCGGTGTCGCGGGCCGACCTCGACGCCTTCATCGCCGAGCGTTCGAGCGGGCCGATCGGGGGCCTGCTCGGGCGGGGGATGGTCGACTGGTCCCTGCGGCTCCAGCGCCGGCTGCTGGCGGGCGACCGGTTGGGCGCCAAGAACGTCGTGGAGGCTTCCCTCGCGGCCGGGACCGACCCGGTGGGGGTGTACGTCGACGTGGTCGCGCCCGCCATGCGGGCCATCGGCGCCGGCTGGGAGTCGGGCGTGGTCGACGTGGCCGAGGAGCACCGGGCGTCGGTCGTGGTGACCCAGGTGCTGGCGTTGCTCGACAGCCGCTTCACCCGCCGTGGCGTGCGGCGGGGCGTGATCGTCGCCGGCGCCGTGGCCGGGGAGCGCCACTCGCTGCCGGTGCGGATCGTTGCCGACGTGGTGCGGCTCTCGGGCTACGAGGTCCATGACCTCGGGGGCGACGTGCCGGTCGACTCCTTCGCCCATGCCGCCGCGAGCGCCGATCCGCTGCTGGCGGTGGCGGTCAGCTCGACGATGCCCGGCAACGAGGACGCGGTCCGGGCCACCGT
>CAZCJT010000642.1:0-1780 GCA_964498565.1 uncultured Acidimicrobiaceae bacterium | reverse complement strand
GCGGCCACCGTGGTGCTGGCCGTCCTCCACCTGCTGGTCCCCGCGCTGCGGCGCCGGGCGGGGTCCATGGCCGAAGGTGTGGTCGCGTCGATCGGCGGCGGCATCGCGTCGGCGTACGTGTTCGTCCACCTCCTCCCGGAGCTGGCGGCGGGCAACGTCGAGATCGCCGAGGTGCTGGGGGAGCACGTCGAGGTGAGCGAGCTCCGCGAGGTGCTGATGTTCCTCGTCGCCTTCATCGGGTTCCTGGTGCTGTACGGACTCGACCACTGGGCCGAGCGGGCCGAGGGCGGCAACGGTGTGTTCGCCGTCCACCTCGGCGTCTTCGCCGGCTACAACGCGCTCATCACCTACTCGCTGCCGACCCGCTTCCGCACGGGTGCCGCCGGGGCGGTGCTGTTCGTGGTCGCCATGGCCGTCCACTTCCTCCTCACCGACCGCGGCCTGGCCGAGCACTACCGGGAGCGCTTCACCCGCACGGGTCGGCCCGTGCTGGTGGGCGCGCTCGTCGTCGGCTTCCTGCTGGCGTGGGTCTCCGCACCGACGAGCACCGTCGTCGTGAGCGCCATGCTGGCGCTGCTCGGCGGGTTCGTGCTCTACAACGTGTTCAGCGACGAGCTGCCCGGTGAGCACCGCCTCCGGTTCCCGGTGTTCGCCGGGGCCGCCACCGCCTATGCCGCGGTGCTCGTCGCGGTGACGGCGGTCGCCTGAGCCTCAGTCCTTCGAGGCGGCGTACTCGACGACCCGGGCCACGACCACCTCGCCGGCCTTGTCGATGCTGCCGGCGTCGAAGGGCGGCTGGGGGTCGTACTCGATCATGAGCTGCATGGCTCGCGCCGCGTCGGCGTCGACCAGCAGCTCGGCGAGGCGCAGCGCCATGTCGATGCCCGACGACACGCCGGCCGCCGTGATGATCCGCCGGTCGAGGTGCTCGACCACCCGTTGGCCGGTCGGCTCGGCGCCGACGCTGCGCAGCTCGTCGTAGGTGCTCCAGTGCGTCGTGGCGGTCAGGCCGTCGAGCAGGCCGGCGGTACCCAGCACCAGCGAACCCGTGCACACCGACGTGGTGAAGCGGCTGGTCTCGTGCGCCGTGCGGAGCCAGTCGTGGATGGGTTGGCCGGGCGCCATCAGAGCCCGGGTGCCGACGCCGCCGGGGACGACGACGACGTCGGGGTGCGCCACGTCGGCGAACGTGGCGTCGACGGTGAGGCCGAGGAAGCCGTTGTCGCTGCGCACCTCGCCCGTGTGCTCGCCGACGAAGGTCACGGTGGCACCGGGCAGGCGTTGGAGCACCTCGTAGGGGCCGACGGCGTCGAGCACGGTCAGGCGCGGGAACAGGGCGATGGCGATCTGCATGGCGGTCTCTCCGATGTGGGGTGGGGTGGGGTGGGGTGGGTCTACGAGGCCCGGAAGCGGCGGCGGTACGTGTCGGGCGCGCATCCGAGCCGGCGGTGGAAGGCCCGACGGAGCGTCTCGGCCGTGCCGAAGCCGGTGCGGGCGGCGACCTCGTCGAGGCCGAGGGAGGACGTGTCGAGCAGGGAGCGGGCTGCCTCGATGCGGACCCGCTCGACGTAGCGGGCCGGTGGCTCACCGACCTGCTCCCGGAACAGGCGGGTGAAGTGGCGGGGGGAGAGGCCGACCCGGGCCGCCAGCACCGGTACGGCGAGGTCGCCGCCCGGGTCGGCGTGGACGATGTCGCGGGCGGCGGCGATCGGGCTGGTCGTGGGCGGCTCGCTCCACACCGGCGCCGCATACTGGGTCTGGCCTCCCGGTCGGCGCAGGT
>CAZCJT010000641.1:0-1789 GCA_964498565.1 uncultured Acidimicrobiaceae bacterium | reverse complement strand
CCCGCCCGGCCAGCCGCTGCCCGCTCTCGGGGTGCACGCCGTCCATCAACGCCCGCAGCGCCTTGCCCTCCACCGGCCCGGTCAGCCCGAGACGGCGGGCGCCGGTGCCCCGCCAGACGCCGTCGATCTCGCCGGCACCGGAGTAGTAGTCCTCGAGCCCCGACGCCACCCGGGACAGGTAGTAGCCCTCTTGGCCGACACCCAGCTTGGCGATGGTCAGCACGAAACTCGTCCCCTGCGACGCCGCATGGTTGGCGTCGACCTCGTCGTCGAAGGGGTGTGGGTTCCCTCGCCTGCGGCGGGGCCCACTCCGTGCCGGACAGCCCCGGCGCACCGGGGCTGCGGTGCCCGCCACGGTACCGCACCCGGCACATTTGTGCATAGTGTGTCTCCCCCTCCACCCCCCTCTCCCGGCCGCGCGTCCCCTCCCTGCGCCGCCCGGCCCCACCATCCCGGCCCGGCCCCACCATCCCGGCCCGGCCCCACCATCCCGGCCCGGCGCCCTGCCCACACTCCTGCCGACCGCCGCCGCGTTCCCCGGCGGTACTCGCCAGCCCCCAGCCCAGCCGTTCCCGCTTCCGTGCGCCTCACGACGGGCTCCTCCGGCCGGACCGTGATGCTCCCGCGCCTTCGGAGCCGCATGTGCCGGACCAACGTCGGCCCACGGGTGGTCATCCACCAGACGGTCCGGGCCCATGTGCGTCCCGTGGGGCATGACCGGCCGTAGCCGGCGGTCGTCGCTGTTCAGGTGCGGCGCGGCTCCCCGACGAGCTGGCAGTCCACTGCCGCCTGTCTCGCTGCCTGTTCGAGGGGGCCGCCCGCGTTCGGGCCGGCCAGCCTGATTCCGGCGCCGTGGTGGATCGCTGCGCCGAGTGTCTCAGCTTGGAGGAGGTTCAGCCGGTGTTCGCGCTGTACCCGGGCGGTCTCGACCGCCGACTCCATCGGATGCAGCACGACCAGGACGCTCGGAGCCGGATGGAGGACGTCGCCGAGCAGCGCTTCGGGGTCCGGGGCGGCGTCGAGGATCCGGCGGAGCCGGCCGGGACCACGAGCCGTCGGGGGCGCGGTCACGGCGCTGACGAGACGCAGGTACCACAGGCTCGTGGTGGCGATCTGCTCGTCGCCCAGCTCGGTCGCGGTGACGGCGCCGGCGAGGCGCGCGAGGGCAAGGTGATCGTCGACGACGATCACCGGTTCAGGTCACCCGGAGGTCGGGGTCGTCGACGGCGGCGTCGATGTCTTGGCGAAGGGAGCCGTCGAACACCGCGGAGCGGATCTGGCTACGCACCGGCTCCCACGCACTGGTGTGGCCGCCCGGCGCACGGAGATGCTGCTCGACCGCGTCGACGACGAACTGCTCGGGCCGCACGCCACGCTCGGCCGCCGCAGCATCGACCCGGCGGGCGATGTCGTCGGAGAGCTCGACGTGCATGCTCACAGATCCTCAGGCTACCGCCGGGGCCGAGCGTGAATGCCGGCCCGGCCCGGCTCGTGCTCGCCGGCGCGTCCCGCCCGGGCCCGGCCGCTGGCCGGCTCCCAGCTCGAGGGCCGGTTACTGCTCGAGGAGCAGTGCTCGGAGGATGCCGGCGGCTTGGTCGACTTCGAAGGCGGCGGCGAGCTCGCCGATGCCGTCGAGGTGGTCGCCGATGGTTTCGAGGGTGGCGAGCGCGTCGAGGGCGGCCGGGGTCGGCACGATGATGGCGGCGGGGAAGCGGAGGGGCTGGGGCTCGTGCATGGTCGTCGGCGGTCGGAGGGTCGGGTAGTCGGGCCGGGCAGCGGCGCCGCCGGT
>CAZCJT010000640.1:0-1796 GCA_964498565.1 uncultured Acidimicrobiaceae bacterium | reverse complement strand
CGGTCGAGCTGCCCCTGACCGGTCGCCACAACGTGGCCAACGCCCTGAGCGCGGCGGCCATCGCCGACTGGCTCGGCACCGCCCCCGAGGTCGTGGCCCGGGGCCTGGCATCGGTGCCCACGGTGGCCGGCCGCTTCGAGCGGGTGGACGAGGGCCAGACCTTCACCGTCGCCGTCGACTACGCCCACACGCCCGACGCCCTCCAGACCGTGCTCGACGCGGCGCGGGAGGGCGCCGACGCGGCCGGCGGCCGGGTGCTCGTGGTGTTCGGCTGCGGCGGCGACAAGGACCGGGCCAAGCGCCCGGAGATGGGCCGGGTGGCCGCCGCATCTGCTGACGTGGTGGTCGTGACCACCGACAACCCCCGGTCCGAGGACCCCGCCGCCATCGTCGACCAGATCCTCGCCGGCATCCCCGACGACCACGCCGGCGCCGACGTCCGCGCGATCCTCGACCGTGCGGAGGCCATCCACCACGCAGCGCGCGAGGCGCGGGACCATGACGTCGTGGTCATCGCCGGCAAGGGTCACGAGACGACCCAGACCTTCGCCGACCGGGTGGTGGACTTCGACGACCGCGCCGTCGCGGCCGCCGCCCTGCGGGTGGTGCTCGGCCGGTGATCCCACTCCTCATCGCCTCCGGCCTGTCGCTCATGACGTCGCTCGTGGGCACCCGCTACCTGATCGACTGGCTCACCTCGCACAAGGTCGGCCAGCCCATCCAGGAGGACGGTCCCCAGGGCCACGTCACCAAGGCGGGCACCCCCACCATGGGCGGCGTCGCCTTCGTGGTCGCCGCGCTGGTCGGCTACCTCGCCGCCCACGTCCGGTCGGGCCTCGTCTTCACCCGCACCGGCCTCATCGTCATGGCCACCATCGTCGGGGCCGGCATCGTCGGCGCCCTCGACGACTGGATCAAGGTGTCGCGGGAGCGCAACCTCGGCCTGTCGAGCCGGGCCAAGATGCTGGGGCTGCTCGTGGTCGCCGTCGGTTTCGTCGTCGCCATGCTCACGCTCACCGACATCCACACGACGATCTCGTTCACCCGGTTCGACTCGCCCGGCATCGACATCCCGGGCTGGGTGTGGGCGATCTGGGCGATGCTGCTGCTCGCCGGCACCACCAACGCCGTCAACCTCACCGACGGCCTCGACGGCCTGGCCGCGGGCTCGTCGATCTTCGCCTTCATCACCTTCATCGTCGTCGGGTTCTGGGCGTTCCGGCACCCCGAGGTGTACCAGGTCGAGCACGCACTCGACCTGGCCGTGGTGGCGGCTGCGATGCTGGGCGGGGTCACCGGGTTCCTCTGGTGGAACGCCAACCCGGCCCGGATCTTCATGGGCGACACGGGATCGCTCGCCATCGGCGCCGCGCTCGCCGGCCTGGCGCTGACGACCAACACCCAGCTGCTCCTCCCGGTGGTCGGCTTCCTGTTCGTGCTCGAGACCCTCTCGGTGATGCTGCAGGTCACCCGATTCCGGCTCACGGGCAAGCGCTTCTTCCGGATGGCGCCGATCCACCACCACTTCGAGCTGGGCGGCTGGCCCGAGACCACCGTGATCATCCGCTTCTGGATCATGGCCGGCCTCGCCACCGCGCTCGCCCTGGGGATGTTCTACGCCGACTACATCGGCACGGGCGGCATCGACTGATGGCCGCACCCGGGCGTCTCGACGTCGTACCCGAGCACGTCCTGCTCGTGGGCTTCGGCCTCGCCAACCAGGCCGTCGCCCGCGCCCTGCTGGCCCGGGGCCACGCCGTCACGGCCACCGACGACGCGCCGGGCGACGCCGTCCG
>CAZCJT010000639.1:0-1797 GCA_964498565.1 uncultured Acidimicrobiaceae bacterium | reverse complement strand
GGCCCCACCATCGCCGCCTCGGTGCGGGCGTGGTTCGACGACCCGGCCCACCTCGCCGTCGTCGAACGGCTACGGGCCGCCGGCGTGAACCTCGAGGGCGAGGCGGCACCCGACGTGGCCCAGACCCTCGAGGGCCTGTCGGTCGTCGTCACCGGCACGCTCGAGGGCTACAACCGCGAGGAGGTCGAGGAGGCGATCAAGTCGCGCGGCGGCAAGGCGCCCGGCTCGGTGTCGAAGAAGACCACGGCCGTCGTGGTCGGCGACGGGCCGGGGGCGTCGAAGCTCACCAAGGCCGAGGAGCTGGGCATCCCGGTCCTCGACGAGGCCGGGTTCGAGCACCTGCTGGCCACGGGCGAGCTGCCGGGCTGATCGGCGCCGGGCGGCGTGGCGATCAGGTCGCGGAGAAGCACCAGTTCTCGACCCGCTGGGTCTGCTCCCGGCCCTCGACCCGGTCCCAGATGGTCGCCACCAGGCAGTACTCGCCGCTCAGCCGCTCGATCGACTTGCCGGGGGCGGGCTGGTACACGATCCGGTTCAGCCCGTCCCGCTCGATCTCGTCCTCGGGGAGCGTGGTGGCCACGCCGTTCCCCGGCAGGAGGGTGAGCTCGCCCGTCCAGCCCGGCACGAGGTCGATGCCGATGACCTCCTGGCCGAGGATCTCCGAGCCGCGGGGCGGGATGAGCGCCTCGACGCCGGACGGGTCGCGCTCGGCGGTGTCCTGCAGGCCGTCGGCGCCGCTGACCTGCACGTCGCCACCGTCGCCCTCGACGGTCCCGAGGTACGCGGCCACGAGGGCGGCGACGGCCAGGGTCAGCACGACGGCGATGACCACCTTGGTGCGGGTCGGGTAGGACAGGCCGGCCGGGCGGGGGGTCGGGCTGGTCATCGTCGGGCGAGCTCCGGGGTGGGGAAGGCGTGCCGCGTCCAGTGGTCCGCGAGGGTGCGGCCGGGGGCGGCGGGATCGGGCATCTCGGGCCCAGTCTCGCACCGGGACCCCTCCACCAAGGCGGCGGGGTGGTTCCCTACTGTGGCGCGGTGGCCATGTCACAGCTCTCCGACCAGATCGGTCGCGTGGTGGGCGGCCGGTACCGGTTGATCGCCCCCCTCGGGTCCGGGTCGTCGGCCCAGGTCTTCCTGGCCGACGACGTCACGTTGCAGCGCAAGGTGGCGGTCAAGATGCTGCAGCCGGCGCTGGCGAGCGACCAGCACTTCCTCGAGCACTTCCGGGCCGAGGCCCAGACGGTGGCGTCCATCAACCACCCCAACGTGGTGGTGGTGCACGACAGCGGCGTGGACGACGTGCCGTACCTGGTCACCGAGTACCTGGCCGGCGGCAGCCTCCGCGGGCTCCTCGCCGCCGGGCACCGGCTGACGCCGTCCCAGGCGCTCGTCGTCGGCCTCGACGCCTGCCGGGGGCTGGGCCACGCCCACGGTCGGGGCCTGGTCCACCGCGACCTGAAACCGGCCAACATCTGCTTCGGCGACGACGGCCGGCTGCGCATCGCCGACTTCGGCCTGGCCCGAGCCCTGGCCGAGACGGGCATCACCGACCACGGCGGCGACCGGCTGGTCGGCACCATGCGCTACGCCGCTCCCGAGCAGGCCCGCGGCGAGCGCACCGGCCCGAAGGCCGACGTGTACGCCCTCGGTCTCGTCCTCATCGAGGCGGTCACGGGTCGCGTGCCCTTCGCCGGCGGCGATCCTCTCGCCGCCCTGCAAGCCCGCACCCACGGGGACCTCGAGGTGCCCGAGGCGCTCGGCCCGCTGCGCCCCGCCATCGAACGGGCCGGACGGCTC
>CAZCJT010000638.1:0-1797 GCA_964498565.1 uncultured Acidimicrobiaceae bacterium | reverse complement strand
CGCCTGCTCGCGGTGGCGGTGCTGGCCGTGGGCAGCGTGGCCCTGGTCGTCATCGGGCCACGCCTGCTCGGCGACGCCACCGACATCATCGTGCGAGGCGTGCTGCAGCCCGGCGGGGTCGACACCGAGGCCCTGCACGCCAAGCTCCTCCAGATCGTCGGCATCTACGCCGGTGCCTGGGTGCTGGGCTACGGGCAGGCCTACGTCCTGGCCGGCGTCGTGCAGCGCACGATGTACCGCCTGCGCGAGGCCGCCGAGCAGAAGCTCCACCGCCTGAGCCTCGCCCACGTCGACCACCAGCAGCGCGGCGACCTCCTGAGCCGGGTCACCAACGACATCGACAACATCGCCCAGAGCCTCCAGCAGACGATGAGCCAGATCCTCACCTCCACGCTCACGCTCGTCGGCGTCCTGGCGATGATGCTGCTCATCTCACCGCTGCTCACCGCCGTGGCCCTGATCACCGTGCCGCTGTCGCTGGTGGTGATGAAGCAGATCGCCACCCGGGCCCGGCCCCGCTTCCTCGACCAGTGGCGCCTCACCGGCAGCGTCAACGCCCAGGTCGAGGAGGCCTTCACCGGGCACGTGGTGGTGAAGACGTTCGGCCGCCAGCGCGAGGTGGAGGAGCGCTTCCGCACCGAGAACGACAGCCTCTACGAGGCCAGCTTCCGGGCCCAGTTCCTGTCGAGCCTGATGCAGCCGGCGATGATGTTCCTCGGCAACGTCCAGTACGCCATGATCGCCGTGGTCGGTGGCCTGCGCATCTCGAGCGGCGCCATCACCCTCGGCGAGATGCAGGCGTTCATCCAGTACGCCCGCCAGTTCTCACAGCCGCTCACCCACCTCGCCTCGATGGCCAACGTGTTCCAGTCCGGCATCGCATCCCTCGAGCGGGTGCTCGAGCTGCTCGACGAGGACGAGCAGGAGCCCGACCCGCCGGTCGACGCAACAGCACCGGTCCCACCCCTGCGCGGTCGCATCGTGTTCGACCGGGTCCGCTTCTCCTACGACCCGGGAACCCCCCTGATCGAGGACCTGTCCCTCGTCGCCGAGCCGGGCCAGACCGTGGCCATCGTGGGCCCCACGGGAGCGGGCAAGACGACGCTGGTGAACCTGATCATGCGGTTCTACGAGCTCGACGGCGGCTCCATCTCCCTCGACGGGCGCGACCTGGCCACGCTCCCCCGCCACGCCATCCGCTCGCGCGTGGGCATGGTCCTGCAGGACACGTGGCTCTTCGGCGGCACGATCCGCGAGAACATCGCCTACGCCCGGCCCGACGCCACCGAGGAGGAGATCCTCGCCGCCGCCCGGGCCACCTACGTCGACCGCTTCGTGCACTCCCTGCCCGACGGCTACGACACCATCACCGACGACGACGGCAGCAACATCAGCGCCGGCGAGAAGCAGCTGCTCACCATCGCCCGCGCCTTCCTCGCCAACCCGGCCATCCTCATCCTCGACGAGGCGACCAGCTCGGTGGACACCCGCACCGAGGTGCTCATCCAGGAGGCAATGAACGCCCTGCGCGTGGACCGCACCAGCTTCGTGATCGCCCACCGCCTGTCGACCATCCGCGGCGCCGACGTCATCCTGGTGATGGAGGACGGCCGCATCGTCGAGCAGGGCTCGCACACCGAGCTGCTGGCCCGGGAGGGCGCCTACGCCGCGCTGTACCGAGCCCAGTTCGCCGGCGCCGCCACCTGATCCGCCGGCCGGCGCTCAGGCGCGGTCGCCGGTGCGGCTCAGCGAGCGGGCGCCGTCGGTGACGTAGGAGATCCCCGTGCCGATGGTGAG
>CAZCJT010000637.1:0-1797 GCA_964498565.1 uncultured Acidimicrobiaceae bacterium | reverse complement strand
CGCTCGTCGCGGCCGGCGCCGGCGTCCCGCCGACCGCGGCTCGCCGCTGGTCGCGGCTGCCGGTGCGCGAGCTCGGTGAACTCGCTCGGGTGCTGGACGATGGACGACCGGTGCACATCGACGACGTGGAGGCGCCCGGCATGCCCACCCCCGTGTGTCGGGACTTCGGCATGTCGTCGGCCTGGATCGGCGGGCTCGTCGTCGGGGACCGGGTCCTCGGGATGCTCATCGTCGAGCCGCTGGAGCGGGCCGTCGACACCGCGCTGGATGCACACGTGGCGGCCGTTGCGTCTGCGCTCAGCGAAGCGCGGGCCTGGTACCTGGCCGAGCGGCGCCAGGCCGAGCTCGATCTGCTGCTGGACCTCACGCGCAGCGCCGTCGAGGCCAGCGCCGACGGCCGGGCCATCGACCATCTGTGCCAGCGCCTCGCCCAGCACCTCCAGATCGGCCGTGCCTGCCTCTTCCTCGCCGAGGACGGCAGTCTCGTGGCCGCACACGCGACCCATGCCGACGGGTCGGTCGACCGAGACGGGTACCGGGCCTTCACCACGGCCGGACCACCGCCGGCGGTCCTGGAGGTGTTCCGCACCGGTGTGCCAGCGGTCCTCCATGAGACCGGTGCGGACCGGACCGACTCACTGTGGCTCGACACCTTCGACATCGGATCGGCCGTGGCAATCCCGATCCGCAGCGGTGACGAGCCCCTCGGGGTGCTCACGCTCGACGACCCACGGCCGCGCCGCTTCAACGACCGGGTGCTGGCCCTGGCCGAGGCGGCGGCCGCGCACTTCGGGCTCCTCTACGAGCGAGCCCGAGTCCTGGACGAGCAGGCCCGTGCCATGCGATCCGCCGCCGCCGTACGCCGACTGCTCCGCGAGGGCAGCGCGGCCCGGTCGACGGTCGCCGCCACCGAGGTGGTGGCCCGAGTCGGTCTCGCCGCCCTCGAAGCCGAGCACGCGGTCGCGCTCGTCCTCGACGACGCAGCCTGCATCACCGCCGTCGAAACCGTGGGGATCCCGGATCCCTGGGCCAGCGAGCTCGAGCGGCGCCTGTTGGGGCTGTCCGCTCTCGACATCCCCCTCGGTCGCAAGGTGGTCGAGGAGCGCGCCCCGGTCGTGGTGGTGGACGTGTCGAGCGACGAGCTGATCCCCCCCGGGCTGCTCGAGAACATGCCCGCCCGCTCCTACGTGGCCATGCCCCTCACCACCTCCCGCGGCGTCGCCGGTGCGGTGCTGTTCACGTCGAGCACCACGCGGCGCCGTTGGTCCCGGTCCGACCGTGCGCTGATCGAGCAGCTCATGCTGGAGTGCGACCTGATCATCGAGAACGCCGCCCTGCGCGAGGCGGAGGAGGAGCGGGCACGAGTGCTCAGCTGGCAGGCGCTGCACGACTCGTTGACCGGCCTGCCCAACCGGGCCCTCCTCGACGACCGCCTCGCGACGGCGCTGCGGGCAACGTCTCGCAGCGGAGGCCGCGCCGCCGTGCTGTTCATCGACCTCCACCGGTTCAAGCAGGTCAACGACCACCTGGGGCACGAGGTCGGTGACGGCGTGCTGGTGGAGCTGGCCCAGCGCTTCTCCGGCGCCGTGCGACCGGGCGACACGGTCGGCCGCCTCGCCGGCGACGAGTTCCTCGTCGTGCTCCCCCACGCGACGACACAGGACGCGGTCGCCGTGGCCGCCCGGATCTGCGACGTCGCTGCGGCTCCCACGCGGGTCGGGGCCGGCGATGTCACCGTCGGCACCAGCATCGGCATCGCCCTCGGGGACCACGCCGACGAGCCCGCCGCCGTGCTGC
>CAZCJT010000636.1:0-1809 GCA_964498565.1 uncultured Acidimicrobiaceae bacterium | reverse complement strand
CGGCCGGGCCGGGACGATCGCGGCGGCCGTGCTCGTGGTCAGGGGCGCCGCCGTCGACGAGGCCGTGGCGACGGTCGCCGCCAGCCGACCAGGCGCAGGCCCCGAGGCGGGCGTACAGACACAGCTGCTGCGTGCCTTGGCCAGCGACCGACGCAACGTGAGATGAACCGGCAGTGCCACCCGTCGCCGGTCAGCCCTTGCGCTTCTGGATGTTGGCCCACTCGTCGCGCAGGCCGACCGTGCGGTGCAGCACGGCCTCCGCGTCGGGATCAGCGGCGAAGTAGCCCAGGCGCTCGAGCTGGACGACCTCGCCGGGCCCCACGTCGGCGAGCGCCGGTTCGGCCTTGGCCGCCACGGTGCGGCGGGACTGCGGGTTCAGCGAGTCGAACGCGTCGCCGTCGGCACCCGGGTGGGAGTCGGTGAAGAGGCGGTCGTACAGGTGCACGGTGACGTCGACGGCGTGGGCGGCCGACACCCAGTGGATCGTGGCCTTGACCTTGCGCCCGTCGGGAGCCTGGCCGCCGCTCGTCTCGGGGTCGTAGGTGGCCCGGATCTCGGTGACGTTGCCGTCGGCATCGACGTCGGCATCGGTGGCGGTGATGAAGTACCCGGCCCGCAGCCGGACCTCGCGCCCCGGCGTCAGGCGGAAGTACTTGGGCGGCGGGTCGGCCATGAAGTCGTCACGCTCGATCCAGAGCTCGCCGCTGAAGGGCACCTGGCGGGTGCCGGCGGACTCGTCCTCGGGGTTGTTCACCGCCTCGACGAGCTCCACGTGGCCGTCGGGCCAGTTGGTGATGACCACCTTCACGGGGTCGAGGACGGCCATGCGGCGCAGGGCGTGGACGTTGTGGTGTCGGCGGACGTGGGACTCGAGCAGCTCGATCTCCACGGTGGAGTTCGTCTTGGCCACGCCGATGTCGTCCACGAAGGCACGGATGGCCTCCGGCGGGTAGCCCCGCCGGCGCATGCCCCGGATCGTGGGCATCCGCGGGTCGTCCCAGCCGTCGACCACGCCGTCCTCGACGAGCCGGCGGAGCAACCGCTTGGACATCACCGTGTGGGTGAGGCCGAGGCGGGCGAACTCGGTCTGCTCCGGCTTCTCGTGGGGGAGCTCGAGGTGCTCGAGGCACCAGTCGTAGAGCGGGCGGTGGTCGGCGAACTCGAGCGTGCACAGGGAGTGCGTCACGCCCTCGATGGCGTCGGACTGCCCGTGGGCCCAGTCGTAGGTGGGATAGATGACCCAGCGGTCCTCGGTGCGGTGGTGGGGTAGCCGCCGGATCCGGTACAGCACGGGGTCGCGCATGGTCATCACCGATGACGACATGTCGATCTTGGCCCGCAGGACGCGCTCGCCGTCGGCGAAGGCGCCGTCGCGCATCTGGCGCAGCAGGCCGAGGTTCTCCTCCGGCGAGCGGTCGCGGAACGGGCTCTCGGTGCCCGGCTCGCCGAAGCCGCCGCGCTGGGCCGAGATGGTCTCGGCGTCCTGGTCGTCGACGTAGGCGAGGCCCTTGCCGACGAGGTCCTCGGCCCACTCGTAGAGCTGGTCGAAGTAGTCGCTGGCGTGCACGACGTCGCTGGGCTCGAAGCCGAGCCAGCGGATGTCGTCGATGATGGCATCGACGAACTCGGGGTCCTCGGCCACCGGGTTCGTGTCGTCGAAGCGCAGCTTGCAGGGGCCGCCGTACTGCTCGGCCAGGCCGAAGTTGAGGCAGATCGACTTGGCGTGGCCGATGTGGAGGTACCCGTTCGGCTCCGGCGGGAACCGGGTCTGGACGCGGTCGAAGCGCCCGGCGGCGAGGTCGGCGTCGA
>CAZCJT010000635.1:0-1809 GCA_964498565.1 uncultured Acidimicrobiaceae bacterium | reverse complement strand
AGCGGCTGCGCCGGGAGCTCGGCGACGCGGACCACCTCGAGCTGCGGGCCCGGCGCCTCGTCGAGCGCATGGCCACCCTGTTCCAGGCGTCGCTGCTGCTGCAGCACGCACCGGCGAGCGTGGCCGACGCCTTCGTGGTGTCACGCCTCGGCGACGACGGTGGCCGAGCCTTCGGCACCCTGCCGCCCGGGCTGCACCTCGACCAGATCGTCGAGCGGGCGAGGCCGACCACCGCCTGAGCGGCGGGTGGTCGTCCCGGAGGCGTCGGCAGTCGTGACCGGCAGCTACGTCTGACTGCCGTCGTCGAACCCGGTGCGCGTCATCGCGCCCCATACGGCCTGCCGACCCCGGACGGCCTGGACCAGGCCGGTCAGTCGCCACCAGGCGTGGAGCTGGCGGTAGCCCACGTTCTCCAGCACCGCAGCCAGGAACCCGATGCCGAGGTCCCGCCATCGCCGGTAGCGCCGGTGTGAGAGCTCCTCGATGGCGAGGGCGGCAAAGGACAGGAAGATGCCGTAGCCGACGGCTGCGGTGAGGAAGAGGGCGGCGAACGGCAGGTTGACCATGCCCAGAGCCAGCCCGACGAACAGCGACACGAACCCGGCCAACTCGACGATCGGGCCCAGGAGCTCGAACAGCAGAAGGTACGGCAGGGCCATGGTGCCGACACCGCCGTAGCGCGGGTTGCCGATCATGCGGCGGTGAGTCCGCAGCAGCTCCGCCAGGCCCCGGGACCAGCGCCGACGCTGGCTGCCCAGCACCCGCAGCGATGTCGGCACCTCGGTCCAGCAGACCGGGTCGGCGACGAACTCGATGCGGTACGGGCGCTGCTGTTCCCGGAGACGGCGGTGGATCCGTGTCACCAGCTCGGCGTCCTCACCGATGGTGCCGTGGGCAAGGCCGCCGACCTCCAGCACCACGTCCCGCCGGAACAGACCGAACGCGCCGGAGATCACCACGAGCGAGCGGAGTCGCGACCAGGCGATGCGCCCGAGGAGGAACGACCTGAGGTACTCGATGATCTGGATGCGCGCCAGCCATGACGCCGGCATCCGGGCGTTGGTGAGGGCGCCCCGATAGAAGGTCGAGCCGTTGGCCGGGCGCACCACCCCGCCGGCGGCCACGGTGCGTAGCGGGTCCTCGACGAAGGGCCGGGCGACCCGGAGGAGGGCCAGCTCGTCGAGCACGGCGTCGGCGTCGACCATCAGGACGAGCGGCTGCGAGGCGAGGTTCAGGCCGACGTTGAGCGGATCGGTCTTGGCGCCACCGGCCGGCTTGCGAACGACGAGGAGCGGCTCGCCGCCGCGGGGCATCCAGGTCGACGTCGGCCGCTCGAGCACCGGCACGAGGTCAGGCATGACACGGGGCACCTGGACCAAGTCGTAGGCCTCGCGGAGGCGCTCGAAGGTGCCGTCGGTCGACCCGTCGTCGACGACCAGCACCTCGAGCACCGGGTAGCGGAGGGCGAGCATGGCCTGCACGCTCTGCACGATCACGGGCGCCTCGTCGTGGGCGGGAAGGATGACCGTCACCCCGGGGGTGAGCGGGTTGGCGAGCAGGTCGTGGAACCCGATCAGCCACTCCCGTCGGCGACGGCGGGCCAGATGCACCGCGGCGATGACGAGCAGCACGAGGTACCAGGTGTTGAGCACGAGGAAGTAGACGAGGACCACGACGTCGAAGGTGACGAGCACATCGCCGATGAGCTCCTTCACGGCCGGCCGCCGATATCGGCGAGCGCAGCGACGGCCAAGGCTTCGGCCGCGTGCGGTGCAGCTGGCGGGCCCTCGAGGGCGAGGCGGTGCAGCG
>CAZCJT010000634.1:0-1811 GCA_964498565.1 uncultured Acidimicrobiaceae bacterium | reverse complement strand
GGCAGCGCTCCGTCCCGCGGCTCGACCTCGTCGACGAGGTCGCCGCCCTCCTCGCCCCCGATCCCCAAGTGGAGACCCCGTGACCGAGATCCTCTCGACCGGACCAGCCGTCGGCCTGCGCACCCACTGGTGCGGTGAGCTGCGGGCCAGCGACATCGGCGCCACCGTGTCGCTGTGCGGGTGGGTGGAGAACCGGCGCGAGCACGGCGAGCACCTGGCCTTCATCGACCTGCGCGACCGCACCGGCATCACCCAGTGCGTCGTGTCCAAGGCCCACGATCTGCGCGGCGAGTACGTGCTGCGCATCACCGGCACCGTGCAGGGCCGCTTCGAGGGCGCCACCAACGACAGGCTGGCCACCGGCGAGATCGAGCTGCAGGACTGCACCGTCGAGGTGCTGTCCACCTCCGAGCCGGCGCCGTTCCCGCTCCACGACCGCACCGAGGTGGACGAGACCATCCGGCTGCGCCACCGCTACCTCGACCTGCGCCGGGCCCGCCTGCAGCGCAACCTGCAGGTCCGCACCATCGTCAACGCCGCCATCCGGCGCACCTTCATCGACAACGGCTTCGTCGAGGTCGAGACGCCGATGCTCATCGCGTCGACGCCCGAGGGTGCCCGCGACTTCGTGGTGCCGTCCCGGCTGCACCCCGGCACCTTCTACGCCCTGCCCCAGTCACCCCAGCTCTACAAGCAGCTGTGCATGGTCGGCGGCGTCGACCGCTACTTCCAGATCGCCCGCTGCCTGCGCGACGAGGACCTCCGCGCCGACCGCCAGTTCGAGTTCACCCAGCTCGACATGGAGTGCTCCTTCGTCGGCCAGGAGGAGGTGCTCGACTTCGTCACCCAGTCCGTGCGCGCCGCCGTGCGCGACATCAGCGGCGAAGACGTCGGTGACATCCCCCGCATGACGTGGGAGGAGGCCATGGAGCGCTACGGCTCCGACAAGCCCGACACCCGCTTCGGCATGGAGCTGGTCGAGCTGACCGAGCTGTTCGCCGACACCGAGGCCAACGTCTTCAAGGCCCCGTGCGTCAAGGGCATCCGCCTCGAGGGGGGCAGCGAGCTCACCCGCAAGCAGATCGACGCGCTCGTCGACCAGGCCAAGCTCTGGGGCGCGAAGGGCCTGGCATGGATGCGGGTGGTCGCCGGCGAGCGCCAGTCGCCGGCCCTCGAGGGCGGGGTCGCCAAGTTCCTCTCCGACACCGAGGCCGTCGCCACCATCACCGCGCTGCAGGCCGCGCCCGGCGACATGGTGTTCCTCGTCGCCGACGAGCGGTCCGTGGCCCGCCACGTGCTCGGCCTGCTCCGCATCGAGCTGGGCAAGCCTCCCATGGACGAGGGCGGCCTCGAGTTCCTCTGGGTCACCGACTTCCCCATGTTCGACGACGAGCTCGGCCCGGATGGCCGCCCCCAGGCCATGCACCACCCGTTCACGATGCCCAACGCCGACGACATGGCGGCCGGCCTCATCGAATCCGACCCCACGAAGGTGCGCTCGGTCGCCTACGACCTGGTGTGCAACGGCTGGGAGCTGGGATCGGGCAGCGTCCGGATCCATCGCAGCGACGTGCAGCAGCGCGTGTTCGACGCCCTCGGCATCGGCGCGGAGGAGGCGGGCGAGAAGTTCGGCTTCCTCCTCGACGCCTTCCGCTTCGGTCCGCCGCCCCACGCCGGGTTCGCCTTCGGCATCGACCGCCTCGTGGCGCTCCTGGCCGGCGAGACGAACATCCGCGAGGTCATCGCCTTCCCCAAGACCCAGAAGGGTGCCGATCCCCTCACGGACGCGCCCCCCGAGCTCGAGCCGCGGG
>CAZCJT010000633.1:0-1814 GCA_964498565.1 uncultured Acidimicrobiaceae bacterium | reverse complement strand
CGCGCCCTTCGGGCGGTGCGCCACCGGGTGCTGCCCCGCACCGTGCCCGCGCGGCCGATCGCCGCCGTCCTCCACGCCTTCGGTCGGGCCAACCCCGAAGCCACGTTCGTGCAGGTCGGCGCGCACGACGGCACCCAGCTCGATCCGCTGCGCGACCAGATCCGGGCCCACCGCTGGACCGGCGTCATGGTCGAACCCGTCCCGTACGTCTTCGACCGGCTGCGCGCCACCTACGGCGACCACCCCCGCATCACGCTGGAGAACATCGCCATCGCCGACCGGGACGGCACCCTGCCGTTCCACCACCTGCCCGAGGTGGAAGATGGTGACGACACGTGGCGGTGGTACGACGCGCTCGGGTCGTTCCGGCGCGACGTGCTGCTCTCCCACGAGCGTCAGATCCCCGACATCGCCGACCGGGTGGTCACCACCGAGGTGCCGTGCCTGACGTTCGAGAGCCTGTGCGAGCGCCACGGCATCGGAGCCATCGACGTCGTCCAGATCGACACCGAGGGCTACGACGACGTGATCCTCGACGGCATCGACCTCGATCGCCACCGGCCCGCGGTCGTGCTGTTCGAGCGGCTGCACATGGACGAGGCCACCCACCGCCGGTGCACCGACCGCCTCGTCGCCCACGGCTACGAGTGGCTGTCCGACCCGATGGACACGCTCGCGCTGCGGGCCGAGGTCCTGGCCGCCCAGCCCGCCGTGGCCGAGGCGTGGCGGGCGGCCGTCGAGTCGTGGCGGAACCACACCGCATCCGACGAGGAGCCGCTGCCCGCCGAGGCCGACGAGCTGCGCGACGACCATCCCCGCCTGCGCCAGCTGGTCGACGCCTACGCCGGCCTCGACTGGCCGGTGACCCAGCACTCCCGCTGGGCCGCCGACCCCTTCGAGCACCTGGATCTGCGCCGCTTCCGCGGCGACACCGGCTACGTGTGGAGCTACCGCGACCAGCCGCGCGTCACCGAGCTGCGGTACTTCACCTACCTGCGCGCCGTCGAGGAGCGAGACCACCTCGGTCTGCTCGACACGCTGGTGGAGGACGGCCTGTTCGGCTGCTGGACGCAGCGGTTCCCCGGACACCCCCGGTGCAGCCGCGACCTGCTCGACTCCGTGAACGAGCTGTCGTTCCTGGACCGCCACCTCTCGATCCACGAGCGCGACGGCCTGCGCATCCTCGACATCGGCGCCGGCTACGGGCGCCTCGCCCACCGGGCCACCGCCGCCTTCCCCGGCATCGCCGACCACTGCTGCGTCGACGCCGTCGCCCACTCGACGTTCCTCGCCGAGTGGTACCTGGGCTTCCGTGGTGCCGACCGGGCCCGCAGCCTGCCCCTGACCGACGTGCCCGACCTGACGCCGGGATCGTTCGATCTGGCCTGCAACGTGCACAGCTTCTCGGAGTGCACGCTGGCCGCCATCGGCTGGTGGTGCGACCAGCTGGCCCGGCTCGACGTGGCGCACCTGTTCGTCGTGCCCAACGAGCCGGCCGGGTTCCTGTCGCTGGAGGCGGACGGGGCCCGCCACGACTTCCTCCCCCTGCTCGAGCGGGCGGGCTACCGGCTCGTCGTCGAGGAGCCGGCGTTCGCCGATCCTGCGGTGCGCTCGCTGCTCGGCGTGCACGACCGCCACTGCCTGTTCGAGCGGAACCGGCCGTGATCTCCGTCGCGTTCGCCATCGACGCCGGGTACGTGCCGTGGTGCGCGGCCGCCATCCGGTCGCTGCTCGACCACCACGACGCCGGCGAGGTCGACCTGCACGTGGTCCACGACGGGACGGTGGCCGGCCCGCTCGGCGCCCGGCTGACC
>CAZCJT010000632.1:0-1816 GCA_964498565.1 uncultured Acidimicrobiaceae bacterium | reverse complement strand
ATGCGGCCTTCGGAGATGACCGCGTGTGTATCTGCGCCAGCAGCGACCCTCGGCGACGAAGGAGCCGTCGCTCACGCGACGCGGACGACGCGCAGCACGTCGGTGGTGCCGGCCCCGTCGGCGGCGCCGGCGAGCACGGCGACCAGGTGGCCGGCCTTGATGTAGCCGGCCTGCACCGACTTCTCGACCGCGTGCCACACCATCTCGTCAGTGGTGCCGTACTGGTCCATCTTCAGGGGCTTGGTCCCCCACACGAGCGACAGCTTGTGGACCGTGTCGTCGAACGGGCTGGCCCCGATGAGCACGCCGGGCGGGCGGAACCTCGAGATGGCCCGGGCCGTGTAGCCCGAGTTGGTGCACGAGATGATGGCGTCGAGCTCCAGCTCGGTGGCCAGGCGCCAGGCGGCGTGGCTCATGCCGGCGGTGATGCGGGTGGTGACGTCGAGCTGGACCTGGCCCTGGATGCGGCCGAGCTGGCTGCCCCAGGTGCTGTAGTCGGCTGCGGCCTCGGCCCGCTCGCACAGGTGCGACATCGTCTTGATGACGAGCACCGGGTCGTGGCCGATGGCGGTCTCGGCCGAGAGCATCACGGCGGTGGTGCCGTCGAACACGGCGTTGGCGACGTCGGTGGCCTCGGCCCGCGTGGGCGACGGCGAGTGGATCATCGACTCGAGCATCTGGGTGGCGGTGATCACCGGCACGCCGAACGACACGCCCTGGCGGATGATCTGCTTCTGCAGGTGCGGCACCTCGGCGATGTCGCACTCGTTGCCCAGGTCGCCGCGGGCGACCATGACGGCATCGGAGACGTTGATGATGGCGTCGAGCGCGTCGACGGCCGCCTTGGTCTCGATCTTGGCCACGACGTCGGCGCCCTGGGCCAGATCCTTCACGGCGGCGACCTCGTCGGCCGAGCGCACGAAGGAGGCGGCGACGAAGTCGAGCTCGCCGGCGAGCCCGGCGAGGAGCGCGATGTCCTGCTCCGTCGGCACCGACACGCGCAGCTTGGCCGACGGCAGGGTGACGCCGGGGCGGCCCTGGATGCGCCCGCCGTGCTCGACCTCGACCATGAGACGCCGGCCGTCGTTCTCCACCGCCGTGAGCCGCACGGCGCCGTCGCCGAGCACGAGGGTGTCGCCGACGTCGACGGCCTCGAGGAGGTGGTCGTAGTCGACGTGGATGTGGTCGGGAGCGGTGGGGGCGCTGCCCGGGCGGATCTCGATGCGCTGGCCCTCGGCCAGGAACAGGCCGCCCTCCTCGATGACCGGACCCATCCGGATCTTGGGGCCGGGCAGATCGCCGAGCACGGCGATGGGACGACCCAGCTCACCGGCGACCTTGCGGATGCGCTGGATGCGCTGGCGGTGCTCGTCGATGGTGCCGTGGGCCAGGCCGAGGCGGCACACGTCGACGCCGGCCAGGATGAGCGCCCGGAGGGTGTCCTCGGAGTCGGACGCCGGCCCGATGGTGGCGACGATCTTGGTTCGACGGGTCACGGAACGACCCTACCGACGTCAGACTGCACCCCATGGCCGGCGAAGAAGACCTGATGACCTCCCGCGGCCTGCGCGTCCCGGCCACGGCGATCCGCTGGTGGGCGAGCCGCTCCGGGGGTCCCGGCGGGCAGCACGCCAACACCTCCGACACCCAGGTCACCGTCGAGCTGGACCTGGACCAGGCCGAGCTCCCGGGCGGCGTCACCGAGCGGTTGCGCACCGCCCACGGCGACACGGTGCGGGCCACGTCGTCGGACTCCCGCTCGCAGTACCGGAACCGCCAGCTGGCCAGGCGCGAACACAGCGAGAAGAAGGCCCGC
>CAZCJT010000631.1:0-1817 GCA_964498565.1 uncultured Acidimicrobiaceae bacterium | reverse complement strand
CCACCACCGCCCCACCGGCGACCACCACGACGGCGCCGCCGAACGCGCCGCCGACCATCCCCGTCACCACGGTCCCGGTGGACGGCCGGGCCCGGATCACCCAGGACACCCCCGACCTCGGCGGCGTGCTCGCCCTGTGGGGCATCGGCATCCTCGGCACCGTGGCCACCCTGGCCTGGAGCTGGCACCGCAACCGCAGCTGACCGGGCCCACGGCCCGCGGGGTTCAGCCGTCCTCGAGCAGGTGGCGCAGCTTGGCCCGGAGGCGCTGCACGGTGTTGTCGACGAACTTGTCGGTCTTGCCCATCTGGTCGGCGATCTCGCGGTACTTCTTGCCGCTGAGCAGCCCGACGAGCACGTGGGCCTCGTTCTCGGACAGCCGGTCGGGTTCGTCCTTGCGGCGCCGGGTGCTCTTGCCCTCGAAGTGGTGCCGGAGGATCTCGTGCACCGCCTCGTGGCCGTGGGCCTCGATCAGCCCCTCGATCTCCGACAGGCCGAACGGCATGCCGCCGCTCTCGTCCATCGCCATGCGGTCGACGGCCGAGCGTTCGTGGCTGACCGAGGGGAGCTGCACCGACGAGCGCTCGTCCTCGTCGTGCTCGGCGTCGTGGTGGGCGATGCGGTCGGACTCGTTGAGCGGCGAGTGCTTCATGCGGTTGGCCGCCTTCACCGCGGTGATGACCTGACGCTGCATGCAGGTGCGGGCGAAGCTGGGGAACGACGCGCCTGCGTCGGGCGTGAAGTCGCGCACCGACTTCCAGAAGCCGATCATGGCCTGCTGGCGCACGTCCTCGTGATCGCCACCCGGCACGAAGTAGCGGCGGGCCACCGACATGATGAGGCCCTCGTGGCGACGGAGGAGCTCGTTGACGGCGTCCTTGTCGCGGTCGACCTGGAACGAGGAGACGAGGTGCTCGTCGTCGAGCTCGCGCACGGCGCCCCGCCCCCGCCTCCTCGACTCGGTCAGCTCCGGCTGGTCCCCCACCATGCCTCAGTACCTCAGGTGCTCGTGCACCGTGCCCGGGTGCTCGGCGTCGACCAGCTCCCAGCCGGTGGCTGCGCACCAGCGGGCGACCCGGTCGGACAGGTCGTCCACGTCGAAGGGCTTGGTGATGTAGTCGTCGGCACCGGACACGACGCCACGGATGACGTCCTCCTGACCGGCCAGGGCGGTGAGGATCACGTAGACGGTGCCGTCCGGGGCGCCGTGACCCCGGGCCCGGCCCTCCTCCATGGCCTCGACGCCGTCCATGCCCGGCATCATCACGTCGAGCAGGCACAGGACCGGACGGTGCTGGTCGATGAGGTCGGCCACGTTCTCGCCGGTGTCGGTGACGTGCACCTCCCACCCGTCGAGGGTCAGCAGCGACGTGATGAGCGCCCGGATGCCCGGCTCGTCCTCGGCCACCACCGCCACGCGAGGCGCCGTCCCCCGGGAGGGCACGTCGAGTTCGAGTTCGAGGTCCTGGTCGTCTGCCATGCGCATCGACGTGGGCTCGCGGAGGCCACGTGGGTCTCGACGCTACTCCCGGCCCGCGACGCCGACCGCGTCGGACGGGCGCTGATCAGGCGACGACCTGGGGCGGGAAGCCGGACCGGTCGACCAGCCAGGCCAGCACCACGGTGGCGGCCCAGGCCCGATCGGGCTCGGCTTCGGCGTCGAGCTCTCCGGTGGTGAGGTCGATGGTGACGGGCACGCCCTCGCCCCGGCACCAGGCGCCGAGGATGTGGCCGGTGCCGGAAGGCAGTGGGTCGACCCCGCACGAGGCGGCCAGCGCGGCGACCCGGACGGCGTCGACCGCGGGGTCGCAGCCCTCC
>CAZCJT010000630.1:0-1818 GCA_964498565.1 uncultured Acidimicrobiaceae bacterium | reverse complement strand
CCTCGAGCGCCTCGAGGACGTGGAGGACCCGGATCACGCCGGGCCCGAGCCGGGATGGGAGGCGTCGTAGTCGGCGACCCGCAGGCGGGCGCTGGCCAGCTTCACGAGGGCCCGTGCGCCGAACAGCACGGCCAGCACGGGCCGGGCGGCCGGGTGCATCCGCCGCGAGAAGTACCGGTGCATGCTGCGGTGCGATTCGACGATCCAGCGGCACTGGGCCTGGCGCAGGCTGACCCCGCCCACGTGGGTGGCCTCGGCGCCCGCCACGAACCACGACTCCCAGCCCAGCTCGGCGGCCCGGGCGCACCAGTCGATGCCCTCCCAGTCGAGCCAGAACCCCTCGTCCTGCACGCCGATGTGGGCGATCGCCGCCCGCCGGGCGAGGTAGCACGCCTCCAGCCCGTGGCCGATGCGGCGGTCCTCGTCGTGGGCCCAGCCGTCCCACCAGAACCCGTGGTCGGCCCGGCGGCGGCGGGTGGCCTGACGACCGAGGAGGGCGTCGGGCAGCGTGGGCAGGTCGCCGACCGTGGTCTGGAGCGTGCCGTCAGGGTGGTGGAGGCGGGCGAAGGTGAAGGCGGCCCGGGGGTGGTCGTCCATGGCGGCCAGCAGCGCCGGGATGGTGGCGGGTCGGTACACCACGTCGGGGTTGCTGATGCAGACGAAGGGGGCGGTGGTGGCGGCGATCCCCTGGTTGTTGGCGGCCGACAGGCCGCGGTTGGAAGGGTTGGCGATGCAGCGGGCCCACGGCGCGGAGGCGGCGACCGCGTCGACCGTGCCGTCGGTCGAGGCGTTGTCCACAACCACCACCTCGAGCTCGCCGGCGCGGGCGGCGGGGGCGAGCGAGGCGAGGCACTCGAGCAGTGGGCCGCGCGCGTTCCAGGACACGATCACGACGGCCACCTCGGGATCGCTGCGGTCGGGGTCGGTCATGGCGTCAGCCTCGCGGTCGACGGTGGCGGTCGGCGATGAGGGCCAGCTGGAGCGCCTCCACCTCGGCGGCCCGGTCAGCGAGCCGGAACCGCTGCTCGACCAGGCGCCGTCCCGCCCGGCCCATGGCGGCCCACCGGTCGGGATCGCCGACCACGTCGCGCAGGGCGTCGGCGAGGGCGTCGACGTCGCCTTCCGGAACGAGGACGGCGCTGTGCTCGCTGACGCCGCTCGGGATGCCGCCGTGCCGGGTGGTGACGACGGGGATGCCGGATGCCTGGGCCTCGAGGTTGACGATGCAGAGCGTCTCGGCGTCGCCGTCGGCGCCCGTCCGGCTGGGCGTCAGCACGACGTGGGCGTCGTCGTAGGCCCGCAGCACCGCGGCCCGGTCGCGGCCGTCGACGACCTCGGCGTCGAGTCCGGTGGCGTCGATGCGGGCCCGCAGCGGGTCCTCGAGGGGGCCGTACCCGACGAACCGTGCTCGCACGGGCGTCGTCGCGGAGACCCGGGCGAGGGCATCGACGCCGTCGAGCACCCCCTTCTTCTCGACGAAGCGGCCGACGAAGACCACGAGCGGTCGCCCGTCGTCGGGACGGACGCGGGTGCGGAACGTGAGCTCCTCCAGCGCGATGCCGGAGGGGATGACGTGGATCCGATCGGGTTCGATGCCCGCCTCCGTCGCGGCGCGGGCCAGGAAGTCGGAGGGCACCACGACCGCGACCGCCTGGCGAAGGATCGGTCGCAGGTCAGCCTGGCGGGCCTCGACCAGGAGGTCGTGCCCGTGGAGCGAGATCATCCACGGCCGCCGGGTGAGCTGCGCGGCCCGGGCGGCGTGGGCCGACCGGCGCAGGAAGTGCGAGTGCACCAGCGCCGGGCGATGGAGGGCCATCG
>CAZCJT010000629.1:0-1822 GCA_964498565.1 uncultured Acidimicrobiaceae bacterium | reverse complement strand
CGACGTGGGCGTGGGTGACAGCGACACCAGCCTCGACCTCCCGCCGCTCGGCCGTCTGGTCGCCGACAGCCATCGCGGCCCGGTCGGCTTCGACGTCCGCGTCGACCGCATCGACCTGCAGCAGGCAGGGGCGCTGGCCGGCGACCTGGCTCGGGGCTCCGACCCGGTCGCGCAGGTGCGGGCCAACGTGGACGACGACATGGAGCCGCTCCTGCGCGGCCTGGTCCTCCGGAGCCTCGCCGTCGCCGTCGCCGCGGGAGTCGTGGTCGGCCTCCTCCTGCCGCACCGGCGGCTCCGCTACGTCGGGGCCACCACGGCCGGCTCGGTCGGGTTCGTGGTGGTGGCCGGCGCGCTGGCCTTCTCGAGCTTCTCGCCCCGGTCGTTCGACCAGCCACGGTTCGAGGGGTCGCTGGCGGCGGCGCCCGACATCGTCAACACGGTGCAGCGCCACATCGACGACGTGTCCGTGGTCGAGTCGCGGCTCGAGGCGCTGTCCGCCCGCCTCGTCGGGCTGTACCGCTCCGTCGAGGGAGGCGGTTCCGCACCGACCGCCAGCGACGTGACGCTGCTCCACGTGTCCGACCTCCACTCGAACCCCGTCGGCATCGAGCTGGTGGAGCAGACGGCCGAGCGCTTCGGCGTCGACGCCATCATCGACACGGGCGACCTCACCAGCTTCGGGGCCACCCTCGAGGAGCTCGTCGTGCAGCGCATCGCCCGCATCGACGTGCCGTACTACGTCGTCCCGGGCAACCACGACCACCCGAGGATCCGCCGTGCGCTCGCAGATGCCGGGGTCGAGGTGCTCGACCCCGGCATCGCCCGGGTGGGAGATGTCCGCATCCTCGGCATGGCCGACCCCACCTTCACGGCCGACAACCGGTTGCCGCGCCGGGTCTACGACGCCCAGGTCGGGCGGGCGTCGGACGACCTGGGCCGCCGGGTCCGGTCCCAGCGCCCCGACGTCGTCGCCGTCCACAGCGCCCGGCAGCTGACGGATGCGCTGGGCGACGTCGCCGTCGGCGTGGCCGGCCACAGGCACCGCTTCGACCTGCGCTACGAGCAGGGCACCGTCGTCGTCGAGACGGGCAGTGCGGGCGCCACCGGCGTCGGTGCGCTCGCCGAGGCCCAGGACCTGCCGTACCAGATGCAGCTGCTGCAGTTCGACGGTGACCGTCTCACCGCGGTCGACCGGCTGTCCTTCGAGGGCACCGAGGGGGCCTTCCGCCTCGAGCGCGTCCTCGTCGATCCGTCCCAGGTCGAGGCCTACCCCGACTCGGTCCGCGCCTCGTTCGAGCGAGGCCCCTTCGCCCCGCTCCTCCGCTTCTCCGACTGACCGTGCTCGTCCGCCGCTCCTGGCCGGCCGTGGCCCTCCCGCTCGCGATCGTCGTCGTCGCCGCCCTCCTGCGGATGGTGGACCTCGGCCACGTCGACCGCATCCAGTTCGACGAGAGCTACTACGCCAACGACGCCCACGCCATGGTCGAGCGGGGCGTGGAGATCGAGCGGCCGGCGCACCCGCCGGTCGGAAAGTGGGTCCTGGCCGCCGGCATCGCCACCCTCGGCTTCGATCCCGTCGGGTGGCGGATCGGCTCAGCCGTCGCCGGGACGGTCACGGTCCTGGTCACCTACGGCGCCGGCCTGCTGCTCCTGCGCGACCGGTGGTTGGCCGCGGCTGCGGCGGCGCTGGTCGCGCTCGACGGCCTGGCGATCACGACGAGCCGGATCGGGATGCTGGACGCCGCCCTGGCGCTCTTCGTCTCCCTCGCGCTGCTGCTCCTCCTGCGCCACCACCGGCAGCGAGCCGGTGCCCCCGTCACCC
>CAZCJT010000628.1:0-1831 GCA_964498565.1 uncultured Acidimicrobiaceae bacterium | reverse complement strand
GGACGACCTGGAGTCCCAGGACGCCTCGCTGAGCCAGGCCCTGACCGACGCGGGGTTCATCACGTTCCAATCCGTCACCGGCGGACCGGAGGCGCCCACGCTCGCCGCCGGCGTGCACCTCGTCGTCGTCGGCGGCTCGTCCGCCGTGCCCGACGACGTGTTCGTCGCACCGCTGGTCGAGCGGCTGGCGCAGGGCGCGAGCCAGCCGACCCGCACCGTCGTGACCTCGGCGATGGGGGCCGGCGACGCCGTCTCCGAGGTCATCTCGGTCATCCGGGCCGACGAGGTCCTGCGGTCGCTGGTGTCCACGGTCGACGGCCTCGACCACTTCCAGGGGTGGATGGCCACCGTGCTGGCCGTCGGTGACCTCGACGAGGGCGTCGTCGGCCACTACGGCCTGGGCGAGGGGGCGACGTCGCTGCTGCCCCCGCTGCGGGCGACGTGAACCGATCCGTCGACGAGCGGCACTCGCTGGCCCGGTCGACGGCGACGCAGACCGTGCTCACGCTGGTGAGCCGCATCACCGGCTTCGCGCGGGTGGTCGTGGTCGCTGCCGTGCTCGGCACCACGTTCCTGGGCAACACGTACCAGTCGGCGAACACCATCCCGAACATCGTCTTCGAGCTCTTCGCCGCCGGTGCGCTCCAGGCCGTGCTCGTGCCGGCCCTCGTGGCCCGCTTCGACCGGGGCGACGACGACGAGGCCGAGCGGCTGGCCGGCTCGGTGCTCGGGCTGACGCTCGCCGTGCTGGCCGCGCTCGCCGTGCTGGGGGCGCTGGCCTCGCCGCTGCTCATGCGGGCCCTGGTGTCCGGCGTGGAGGACCCCTCGATCCGCGCCGACCAGGTCTCGCTCGGCACCGTCTTCCTGCTCATCTTCCTGCCCCAGGTCCTGGTGTACGACGTCGGCCTGGTGGCCACGGCCGTGCTGCACGCGCGCGGCCGCTTCGGCCTGCCCGCCATCGCCCCGGCCGTCAACAACGTCGTCGTCTGCGCCGCCTACGGGCTGTTCTGGTGGATGCGGCGCGACCAGGAGCCGTCCCTCGACCTCGATGCCGCCGAGATCGCCGTCCTGGCCGGCGGCACGACGCTGGGCGTGGTGGCCTTCTGCGCGCTGCCCATCATCGGCGCCCACCGGGACGGCTTCCGCTTCCGTCCGAACCTCGACCGGTCCGATCCTGCGCTGCGGGCGCTGGCTCGCCAGGGCGGCTGGGCCGCCCTCTTCCTCGCGATGACCCAGGTGCTGCTGGCCGCCGTGCTCGTGCTGGGCAACCCCGTGGAGGGCGGGATCGTCGGCTACCAGGTGGCGTTCACCTTCTTCCTGCTGCCCCACGCCCTGTTCGCGCTCCCCGTGCTCAACACGCTGTTCCCCGAG
Source organism: uncultured Acidimicrobiaceae bacterium (assembly GCA_964498565.1). Classification (GTDB taxonomy): domain Bacteria; phylum Actinomycetota; class Acidimicrobiia; order Acidimicrobiales; family Salinilacustritrichaceae; genus Salinilacustrithrix. The sequence continues at coordinate 460 of CAZCJT010000628.1, read as the reverse complement.
GCGGCGCGGCGGGCCCAGGCTGGCGACGGTGCGGGCATCGCCCTCACCGTGGAGCGGGGGATGCGAGCCATCGCCTTCTTCGTGCTGCCCGTCGCCGCCGGGCTCGTCGCCCTCGCCGGCCCCCTGAGCCGGGTGGCGCTCTTCGGCGAGACCGGTGCGTCGGGCGCCGAGCTCGTACGGGTCACGCTGGTGGGCTTCGCCCCCGGTCTGCTCGGCTACGGCGCGTTCTACTTCCTCACCCGGATCCTGTACGCCATGGACGACACCCGAACGCCTGCCACCGTCCACGCTGCCGTCGTCGCGGCCGGCGTCGTGGCGATGGTCGCCAGCTCGACGGCGGTCCACGGCGACGCCCGCATCGCGGCGCTGGCCTGGAGCCACACCGGTACCTACCTGGCCGGGGCGGTCGCCCTCGGCGTGATCGTGCACCGGCGGCTGCGACCGCACCCCCAGGTCGGGC
>CAZCJT010000627.1:0-1854 GCA_964498565.1 uncultured Acidimicrobiaceae bacterium | reverse complement strand
CGGGCCGCGGCCCGGGCCGTCACCGTGGAGTCCGTCGTCGACCAGGCCCCCGACGAGGCCGAGCACCGCCTGCGCTCGATCGCCGGCGTCGGGTCGTGGACCGCAGCGGTCGTCCGACAGGTCGCGCTCGGCGACGCCGACGCCGTGCCGATGGGCGACGAGCGCAGCAAGCACCTCGTCGCCTGGGCGTTCCTGGGCGAGAGCCGGGGCACCGACGCACAGATGCTCGAGCTGCTCGAGCCCTACCGCGGCCACCGCGGTCGGGTGCTGCGCCTGCTGCGGGCCGAGCGCCCCAGCCCCCACCGGGCCGGCGACCAGCACCGGAGCGCCTGACCGGCGGATCTCCCCCGGTCGTGCACAGGCAAGACACAGGGTTGTCCCTCTTCCTCCGCACAGGGGACGCCTCGTACGGTCACCCCATGAGCAGCTACGAGGTGACCCTGCGGGACAAGACGGTGGAGCTCGTGGTCGGTGCCGACGCCTACCAGCAGGAGGGGCCGATGACCACGTTCTTCCACCTCGGCGACGGTCGTGACGTGGTCGACTGCTGGTCGACCCGCGTGGCCAGCGTGCGAACCGCCGACATCCTCATCGTGCGCCGGGCCGACGAGGCGTCGGTCCTGCGGGCGGTGGGCTAGCCGGCCGGCAGGAAGCGGACGAGGGTGCCGCCCTCGAAGACCTCGCCACCCCGGTCGGGCACGACGATGCCCGACGCGGGCCGGGCCGCCTGCAGGCCCGACTGCACCGCCTCGCAGTAGCCCTCGTAGGTCCGGTAGTGGGTGTTGATGACCAACCACACCGACCCGCCGGCCGCCCGCTCGAGGATGTCCACGACGGCGGCGGCGGGGTCGGCCGCCTCGTTGCGCTCGGCGTAGTCGCGCCAGTCGATCCGGTCGGGGCGGTCGAGGGCCGGCAGTCCCACGGCCTCGAGGGTCTCGGGCAGGGAGCGCAGCGTCGCCGGGCCCAGCTGGTCGGGGCAGATGGCCACCACGTCGTCCGGCCCGGCGTCGGCCGCGATGGCCTCGGCGAACTCCTCACCCATGGTGCGCGGCTCGATCACGTTGCCGCCCAGGCCGACGAGGGAGAGCAGCACCACCCCGATCGACACGGCACGTCGCACCCCCGGCGCCGGCATGCGGGCCAGGCCGACGCCGGCGGCGATGAGCAGCATCGGGAGGAACGCCGCCGCGTATCGCGCCACGAAGACGGCGTCGCCGAGCTGCCCGGCGACAAGCCCGACCGACATGGCCGCCGCCGCGAGTGCGACCTCGGCCTGCACGCCGTGGACGGTGCGCAGGTCGACGAGCAGCTGCCAGGCGCCCTGGGCGACCACGACGAGGCCGGCGGCGACGAGGACGAGGACGGCGAAGCCGTAGAGCACGGCCTCCGGGTACTTGTCGCCGCCGCCGATGCCGCCGAGCAGCTCCACCAGGGCTCCGGTGGGACGCCCCGCGGACGCCCACGGCGTACCGGTGCTGGACAGCTGGTCGAGGAAGGCCGGCACCCACGGCACGAAGGCCAGCGAGCCGACGGCCATCGCCGACGCGACCCTGATCGCCCCGGCGCGCTGGTCGGCATCGCCGCGCCACCAGCGCAGGGCGAGCAGGCCGACGGCGGCGATGCCCAGGTGCAGCACCCAGTAGTGCAAGAGGACGGCGCCACCGGTGACCACGGCCAGGCCGACCCAGCGCACGCGATCCCGCCGGGCCAGGAGGTCGTCGGCCAGCAGCCAGCCGGCGAACACGAGGGTGAGCACCAGGCCGTACATGCGGGCCTCGGTGGCGTACCGGACGCACCACGGGGTGATGGCCGTGAGGCCGAGCACGGACAGGCCGCCGACCGTGCCGGCCCGCC
>CAZCJT010000626.1:0-1858 GCA_964498565.1 uncultured Acidimicrobiaceae bacterium | reverse complement strand
CTGCCCCGACGGGGGCGGGCTGCAGCTCGCGTGGTGCGTCGACGGTGCCGGCGTCGAAGGCAAGCCGCCGGCGCACCGCCTCGACGCGCTGATCGACGTCGACCGGGGCGTTCACCTCGACGCAGAGGCCGAAGCGGTCGAGCAGCTGAGGCCGCAGCTCGCCCTCCTCGGGGTTCATGGAGCCCACCAGCACGAACTGCGCCGGATGGCGGTGCGACACGCCGTCTCGCTCCACCACGTTCTGGCCGGACACGGCGACGTCGAGGAGCACGTCGACGAGGTGGTCGGCCAGCAGGTTGATCTCGTCGACGTAGAGCACGCCCCCGTGGGCGGCGGCGAGCAGGCCGGGCTGGAAGCGCACCTCGCCACCGGTGAGCGCGGCATGGGTGTCGAGCGTGCCGACCACCCGGTCCTCGGTCGCACCGAGGGGCAGCTCGACGAACGGTGCGCCACGCAGCTGAGCGGCCAAGCCACGGGCGAGCGTGGTCTTGGCCGAGCCCTTCTGACCCCGGAGCAGCACGCCGCCGATGCGGGGGTCGGCGGCGGCGAGGCGCAGCGCGAGCTTGGCGTCGTCCTGGCCCACCACGGCGTCGAACGGGAACGTGGGGTTCACCGGCTCTCCTCCCAGCCCTCGGCCTCGAGCACGGCCTCGGTGAGGGTCTTGCGGGCGGTGTCAGAGGCGTCCCACAGCTCACGGTCGGCCGCCTCCAGCAACCGCTCGGCGATCGCGCGCAGCGCCCACGGGTTCGACGCCTCGAAGAACGACCGCATCTCGGGATCGCCGACGTAGGCGTCGGTGACCCGCTCGTACATCCAGTCCTCGACGATCTGGTTGCCGTCACCGCTCGCGACGGCGTCATAGCCGAAGAGGTAGTCGACGGTGGCGGCCAGCTCGAACGCGCCCTTGTAGCCGTGGCGGCGCATGGCGTCGATCCACTTCGGGTTGAGGACCCGGCTGCGCACCACCCGGGCTGCCTCCTCCTTCAGCGAGCGCACCTGGGGGTTGGCCGGGTCGGAGGAGTCGCCGAACCACGCCTTGGGGGACGCGCCGGTGAGCGCCCGGACGGCGGCGACCATGCCGCCGTGGTCCTGGAGGTAGTCGTCGGAGTCGAAGATGTCGTGCTCGCGGTTGTCCTGGTTCTTGACCGCGACCTGGATGGCGGCGAAACGGCGGGCCATGCCGTCGGGATCGGCGTCGCCGTGGCGGTCGCGGCCGTAGGCGAACCCGGACCACGCCAGGTACACGTCGGCCAGGTCGGCCTGGGTGCGCCACGACCCCTTCTCGAGGACGGGCAGGATGCCGGAGCCGTAGCCCCCCGGCGGCGGTCCCCAGATGCGGGCGTCGTCGGTGCCTCCCGCTCGGACCGGGTTCTGCTCGGGCGGCTCGTCGAGGCCGGCGACGAGCTCGACCGCCTCGTCGAGCAGGGCGATGACGTGGGGGAAGGCATCGCGGAAGAAGCCGCTGATGCGCAGGGTCACATCGATGCGGGGGCGGCCGAGTTCAGGCGGCGGGATGACCTCGAGGCCGGTGATCCGCTGGCTCTGATCGTCCCAGGTGGGCCGCACGCCGAGCAGCGCGAGTGCCTCGGCGGCGTCGTCCCCGCTGGTGCGCATGGCCGCGGTGCCCCAGAGCACGAGGCCCACGGTCGTGGGGTGCTCGCCGGTCTCTTCCAGGTGGCGCTCCACGAGCCGGTCGGCCAGCTTGCGTCCCACCTCCCAGGCGAGCTGCGACGGGATGCCCTTCGGGTCGACGGAGTAGAAGTTCCGCCCGGTCGGCAGAACGTTGGCCGCGCCGCGGCTCGGGGCGCCGCTGGGCCCAGCCGGGACGTGGCGACCGGCCAGCCCGCCGAGCAGGTTG
>CAZCJT010000625.1:0-1863 GCA_964498565.1 uncultured Acidimicrobiaceae bacterium | reverse complement strand
GACCTGTCCGTCGACCTCTTCGTCGACGGTCTCGGGCTCGTGATGATCCTGCTGGTGTCGGGCATCGGCCTGGCCATCGCCGTGTACTCGGGCTCGTACTTCGGGCCGGACGCCACCGCGGCCCGGACCGCCGGGCTGCTCGTGCTCTTCGCCGGCGCCATGCTCGGCCTCGTCACGGCCGAGCACGTCGTGGTGCTCTACCTGTTCTGGGAGCTCACCTCGATCCTGTCGTGGCTGCTCATCGGCCAACGCCACACCGACCCGGCGGCGCGGGCCGCCGCCACCCACGCGCTGGTCCTCACCGGCTCCGGCGGCCTGGCCCTGCTCGGCGGCCTCGTGATCCTGGCTCGGGAGGCCGGCACCTGGTCCGTGGTCGAGCTGCTCGCCGATCCCCCTGATGGGGTCACCGCAGGTGTCGGACTCGGGCTCGTGGTGCTGGGCATCGTGACGAAGTCGGCGCAGTACCCGTTCCACGCCTGGCTCCCCGGCGCCATGGTTGCCCCCACGCCGGTCAGCGCCTACCTGCACTCGGCGACGATGGTGAAGGCCGGCATCTACCTGGCCGTGCGCCTGGCGCCCGCCTTCAGCGACCTCGACGCGTGGCAGCCCATCGTTCTCACCATCGGGCTGGTCACGATGCTCGGGGGCGGCCTGCGCGCCATCCGCCAGGACGACCTCAAGCTGCTCCTCGCCTTCGGCACCGTGAGCCAGCTGGGGTTCCTGTTCGTGTTGACCGGCATCGGGTTCGACGACGCCACCATCGCCGGGATCACGTTGCTGGTGGCTCATGCGCTGTTCAAGGCGACCTTGTTCCTCGTCGTCGGGATCGTCGACCACCAGGCCCACACCCGCGACCGGACCGAGCTGCTCGGCCTCCGGCTCGGCGCCGGCTGGACGCTCGTCCGGGCCTGCGCCGTGCTCACCGCCGGCTCCATGGCCGGCATCCCGCTGCTGGCCGGCTTCATCGCCAAGGAGGAGGCCTACGACGCCTTCCTGCACCACGGCGGGACGGTGGGCACGATCGGGATCGTCGGCATCGTGGCCGGCTCCGTGCTGACGATGGCGTACAGCCTGCGCTTCGCTGCCGTCTTCTGGCGGCGCAGCGATCGGGGCGACGCCGACGTGCCGGCCCCCACCTGGGCGTTCGCCGCCCCGGTCTACGTGCTGAGCGCGCTGACGATCGCCGCCGGCATCGTCCCCTCGGCCGTCGTCGGGGACCTCGTCGACAGCGCCGCAAGCGGGGTCCTGGGCGCCCCCGCCACGTCCGAGCTGGCCCTGTGGCACGGCGTGAACAGCGCCCTCGTCCTCTCCCTCGTCACCATCACCTGCGGCGTGCTGCTCTGGCGCGCCACCGAGCCCTTCGTCCGGGCCACCGAGCGCATCGCTCCGCCCATCGACGGCTACCGGGCCTTCCAGCTCGGCCTCGACGGGCTCTTCGACCTCGCCCGGGGCACCACGACGCGGATCCAGACCGGCTCGCTCCCCCGCTACGTCGCCATCATCCTGCTCGTGGTCGTCGGCGGCCCGGCGGTGCTGGCCGGGGCGACGCTGACGTTCCCCGACCTCGCCGACCCCACCACCGTGCCGGTGCATCTGGTGCTGGCCATCTTCATCGCCGGTGCCGCGCTGGCCACCGTGTTCGTCCCCCGGCGCCTCGGCGCGATCGTCGTGCTCGGCGCGGTCGGCTACGGCATGGCCGGGCTGTTCGTCGCCCACGGCGCCCCCGATCTGGCCCTCACCCAGTTCGCCATCGAGACCCTGACCATCGTCGCCTTCGTGCTGGTGCTGCGCCAGCTCCCCGCCCGGTTCGGGCCGTCCGACCACCGCGCCGGTCGAAGCCGGCGCATCGCCGTGGGTGCGGCC
>CAZCJT010000624.1:0-1865 GCA_964498565.1 uncultured Acidimicrobiaceae bacterium | reverse complement strand
CTCGCCGGTGCGGGGCGAGCGGAAGGAGCCGAACGCGCCGGCGGGGGCCAGCGCCTCGAGCTGGGGCAGCGTGAGCCGCACCCGGCGGGCCAGGTCCTCCATCGACACGAACGGACCACCCGCGTCCCGTGCCGCGTCGATCTCGCGCGCCACGTCGTCGCCGATGCCCCGCACCTCCCGCAGCCCGAGCTGCACGACGGGGCCGTCCTTCCCCCAGACCTCGGCGGGCAGTCCCCGGGTGGTGACCTCCGGCGGCTCCGGGGTGCTACGTGGCGACTGCCAGTTCTCGGCGGGGGTGCTACATGGGGACTGCCAGTTTCCATCGGGGGGGTCCCAGGTGAGGGTGGCCTTGGCGGCGGAGACGGAGATGTCGGGGGTGCGGACCTCGACGCCGTGGCGGCGGGCGTCCTGGATGAGCGAGTGCGGTGACCAGAAGCCCATGGGTTGGGCGTTGAGCAGGCCGGCGCAGAACGCGGCGGGGTGGAACCGCTTCAGCCACGACGAGGCGTACACCAGGTAGGCGAAGGACACCGAGTGGCTCTCGGGGAAGCCGTAGTTGGCGAACGCCGCCAGCTTCAGCCAGATCTGCTCGATGACGTCGTCGGGCACGCCCCGCTCGCGGGCGCCGGCGGTGAAGCGGGCGTGGAGGCGCTCCATCCGCTCGGGTGAGCGCTTGGAGCCCATGGCCTGACGGAGCTGGTCGGACTCCGCCGGGGTGAAGCCGCCGACGTCCATGGCCATCTGCATGAGCTGCTCCTGGAACAGCGGCACGCCGAGGGTCTTCTCCAGCGACGGCTCCAGCAGCGGATGGAGGTACGTGACGTCCTCGTGGCCGTTGCGCCGGCGGATGTAGGGGTGGACCGAGCCGCCCTGGATGGGGCCGGGGCGGATGAGGGCGACCTCGACGACCAGGTCGTAGAACTTCCGGGGGCGCAGGCGGGGCAGCGTGGCCATCTGGGCCCGGGACTCGACCTGGAACACGCCCACCGAGTCGGCGGCGCAGAGCATGGCGTAGACCTCGTCGTCCTCGGGCATCTCGGCCAGGTCGAGCTCGATGCCGTAGGCGCCGTGCACGAGGTCGATGGTCTCGTGCAGGGCGGTGAGCATGCCGAGGCCGAGCAGGTCGAACTTCACGAGACCGGCGGCGGCACAGTCGTCCTTGTCCCACTGGAGGACGGAGCGGATGGGGACGTCGGCGCGCACCGTGGCGCCCTCCCGCCCCTGGAAGCGGCCCCACTCGACCGGGCAGACCTCGACCACCGGCCGGTCGCACAGCACCATGCCACCGGAGTGGATGCCGAGGTGGCGGGGGAAGTGCTCGACCTCGGCGGCCAGCTCCACCACGTCGGCGGGCAGCTCGTCGGCGGCACCGGGCTGGGACATGGTGGAGGCGATGTTCCCCCAGGCGTCGGCCGCCTTGGCGAAGGCGTCCTGCTGGCCGGTGGCGTAGCCGAGCGCCTTGGCCATGTCCCGGATCGAGGACCGGGCCCGGTAGGTGATGACGTTGGCGACCTGGGCGGCGTGGCGACGACCGTGGCGCTCGTAGACGTACTGGATGACCTCCTCGCGCCGGTTGGACTCGATGTCGATGTCGATGTCGGGTGGGCCGTCGCGCTCGGGCGAGAGGAACCGCTCGAACAGCAGGCCGAGGCGGACGGCGTCGGCCTTGGTGATGCCGAGGGCGAAGCACACCGCCGAGTTCGCCGCGCTCCCCCGCCCCTGGCAGTAGATCCCGGCCTGGCGGCAGAACTCGACCAGGTCCCACACGATGAGGAAGTAGCCGGGGAACCCCAGCGTCTCGATGAGGGCGAGCTCGTGGTCGATCTGGGCCCAGGCCCCAGGCTGGCGCTCGGCGTGGCGGGGCC
>CAZCJT010000623.1:0-1870 GCA_964498565.1 uncultured Acidimicrobiaceae bacterium | reverse complement strand
CGCCGAGCGGTCGTTCCTGGTGGCCCTCGGCGGCGACTGCGACCTGCCGGCGGGCGCCCACGCCACCCTGGCCGACGACGCCGCTGACAGCGAGATCACGCTGCGCATGGTGGTGGGCGCCGACGACGGCTCACGCCTCGAGCGTGCCGTCATCCGGGGAGCCGACGCCGAGCGGATCGGTCGGGACGGCATCGCCCTGCTCCCCGTCGACGAGCTGCTCGACCGCCGCTGACGTCGGGCCGGGGAACACGTCGGTGTCACGCGCGGCCCGACGGGTGATCTCGACGAAGACGTCGGAGCCGACCAGCGCCTCGATCTCCTCGGCGAGCGACTCGATGACCGGTCGGTCACCGACGTAGGCGTCGGCCTGGCCCGGCTGGGTCGGCCGCTCGGTGCAGCACCAGTGCATCGTCTCACCATCGGACCCCCAGTCGGCCCGGCTCCAGCGCCGCAGGCTCGCCGTCGCCCCGTCGCGGTCGATGCGCAGCGGCAGCTGCCAGCACACCTCCGGCTTCCAGTCGAGCACCGATTCGCCGGCGTCCTCGCCGGCGAGGTGCAGGGCGCAGCCGCTGCCCCCGTCGAAGCCGGGGCGGTTGAAGAAGATGCACGCCCCGTCCACCACGCGGGTGTTGGTGCGGGTGCGGTCGGAGAACACCCCGCCCTCGGCCGCCTGGGCGTGGTGCTGGAACCGGGCGGGGTCGAGCGTCAGGCCGAGGGCGGCCACGAGCATGGCCTCGTCCTCGTCGAGCATCTCGGCACCCACCGAGCAGCAGCCCTGCATGAGCGACTCGGCCGGCACGTCGAGGATGCCCTGGCACCCGTTGCCCCACAGGCACGTCCAGCTCGACCGGAGGAACCCGACGTCGATCCGCCACCGGGTGCCGTCGACCGGATCGACCACCACCTCGAAGCGCTCGTCGCCTTCCACGGGGCCAGGCTAGGGGTGCGCGCCGGCGTCCTAGGGTGCCGCCATGACCGTGTACCTCGTCGGCGCCGGGCCGGGAGACCCCGGCCTGCTGACCGTACGGGGCGCGGAGCTGCTCCGGCGGGCCGACGTCGTCGTGCACGACCGGCTCTCGGCCGAGGAGCTGCTGGACCTGGCCCCGGCGGGCGCGCTGCGCATCGACGTGGGCAAGTCGCCCGGCAACGCGCGGGTGTCCCAGGAGGGGATCAACGACCTGCTGGTCGAGCACGGCCGCACGGGCGCGACCGTCGTGCGCCTGAAGGGCGGTGATCCCACCGTCTTCGCTCGCGGCGGTGAGGAGGCCATGGCCCTGGCCGACGCCGGCATCCCCTTCGAGTTCGTGCCCGGCATCACCTCCGCCATCGCCGTCCCCGCGTACGCCGGCATCCCGGTGACCCAACGCTTCTCCTCCACCAGCTTCACGGTGGTCACCGGTCACGAAGACCCCTCGATCGGCGACGAGGGCTCGGTCGACTGGGACGCCGTCGCCCGCGTCGGCGGCACCATCGTCGTGCTCATGGGCGTGGGTCGCATCGCCAGGATCTGCGACCGCCTGATGGCGGCCGGGCGCTCACCCGACACGCCGGCGGCCGCCGTCATCTGGGGCACCCGGTCGAACCAGCGCACGGTGCGGGCCACCCTCGGGACCCTCGCCGTCCAGGACCTCGAGTCGCCAGCCACCATCGTCATCGGCGCCGTGGCCGGCCTCGACCTGGCCTGGTTCGAGCGTCGGCCCCTGTTCGGGCGCACGGTCGTCGTCACCCGGGCCCGCGCCCAGGCCTCGTCGCTCGTCGCCCGCCTGCACGACCTCGGTGCCGACACGGTCGAGATCCCGGCCATCCGCATCGACGACCCCGCCGACGGCGGCATCGCGCTGCGCGCCGCGGTCGCCGACCTGGGGTCGTT
>CAZCJT010000622.1:0-1873 GCA_964498565.1 uncultured Acidimicrobiaceae bacterium | reverse complement strand
TACCGGCTCCAGTCCCCCATCGCCTCGGGGGGCATGGCCACCGTGTGGCGGGCCACCGACACCGTGCTGACCCGCCCGGTGGCGGTCAAGGTGCTGCACGCCCACCTCGCCGCCGACCCCGAGTTCGTCGCCCGCTTCCGGCGCGAGGCGGTGGCCGCCGCCCGGCTCGCCCACCCTTCCATCGTCGCCATCTACGACACGTCCGACGATCCCGAGGCGATCGTCATGGAGCTGGTCGACGGCCGGACGCTGCGCGACGAGCTCGACTCGCGGTCGTTCCTGCCCCCGGCCGAGGCCGTCTCCATCGCCTCGTCGATCTGCCAGGCCCTCGACGTCGCCCACAAGGCGGGCATCGTCCACCGCGACGTGAAGCCGGCCAACGTCCTGCTCTCCTCGGGCGGGCAGCTCAAGGTGGCCGACTTCGGCATCGCGAAGGCGGCCCGGGGTGGCGAGGACGACCTTCCGGACCTCACCGCGATCGGCCGCATGGTGGGCACCGCCAAGTACCTCGCACCCGAGCAGGTGTCCGGCGGCGAGATCGACGCCCGCACCGACGTGTACGCCGTCGGCGCCGTGCTGTACGAGATGCTCTGCGGGCGGCCACCCTTCGCCGGCGACAACGACCTGGCCGTGGCCACCGCCCGGCTGCACGGACCGCCGCCGCGCCCCCGCACGGTGCTGCGCACGGTCCCGCCCCGGTTGGACGAGATCGTCATGAAGGCCCTCGCCACCGACGCCGACGACCGCCACCCCTCGGCCTCCGCCCTGTGGGCCGACCTCCAGTCCTGCCCCATCGACGACCAGCCGCTCGCCCCTGTCGTCGCCACGGACCTGACCGCGGTCGAGGCCCAGCCGTCGTTCGCCCGATCCGAGCGCTCGTGGCTGGTGCCGGCCCTGCTCGTCACGCTGGTCGCCGTGGCGCTCGGCCTCGCCTGGGTGCTGATCGGCGGCAGCGAGGCCCGGCGCGACCTGTTCGACCTGGTCGACCGGGTCAACCCTCGCAGCCAGGGCAGCGGCGACCAGAGCCCGCTGGCCATCACGTCGGCGACGCCGTTCGACCCCGAGCCCGATGGTGACGGCAGCGAGTACGACGACGCGGCACCGTTCGCCATCGACGGCGATCCGGCGACGGCGTGGCGGACCGAGCGCTACGACTCCCGGGAGCTGGGTGGGCTGAAGGACGGTGTCGGACTGGTGCTGTCCCTGCAGGACGCCGCCCGCATCGAGTCCCTCGTCCTGACCTCGCCCGACAGCGGGTGGTCGGCGACCGTCCACGTCGCGCCCGAGCCGCGGTCGACGTTCTCCGAGTGGGGCGCCCCCGTTGCCACCGTCGACGGTGCGGCTGCCGGCGACACGACCGTGCAGCTCGGGGCCGACGGGAGCCAGGTCCTGGTCTGGATCACCGACCTCGGCGACGGCGACGGCGTCATCTTCGAGCTGCAGGAGGCCGTGGTCCGCGGCCGCTGATCCCGGGGGTCGGTACGCTCCGCGCATCGCTGGCGACACCCGGACCGACGAGGCGCTGGTGGCCGCCGCCCAGGGCGGGGACCGCTCGGCGATGGACGTCCTGCTGCGCCGGCACCACGAGCGGATCTGGGCCGTGTGCCGTCGGCTGGCCGGCAACGATGCGGACGCCGCCGATGCGACGCAGGAGGCGCTCTTGCTGATCGTGCGGCGTATCGGCACGTTCGACGGTCGCTCGCAGTTCACGACGTGGGCCCACCGGGTGGCCACCAACGCGTGCCTGGACGAGCTGCGCCGGCGCAAGCGCCGGGCCACCGACCCGCTGCCCGACGACGACCCCGAGCACGGTCGGGGCACGCCCGACCCCGTCGTCGAGCTCGCCCACGCAGTGGCCGAGCGCATGGAGATC
>CAZCJT010000621.1:0-1891 GCA_964498565.1 uncultured Acidimicrobiaceae bacterium | reverse complement strand
CCCGAGGCGATGGGGGCCTCGAGCCGGTACCGGCCGCCGATGGTGGTGCCGTGCTCGAGGGCCCCGCCGCTCGGCGTCATCGTCGGCGGCGTGGGTTCCGACACCGCCTCGACGCTACCTGCCGGCGTCGACCCAGCAGGCGCCCACGACCCGTGGGCCGCCGTGGGAACCGATGACCGCACCGATGTGCCCGAGCCGGTACTCGTAGCCGTCCTCGTCGAGCAGTGCGGTCATCACGCCCACGTCCGGTGCCATGCCGTGCATGATCGCCAGGTGCTCGACGGCCCCGGCGGCCCGCACCTTCTCGCGCAGGGCCTCGAGGGACTTCTTGCGGGTGCGGTGCTTGCCGGCCTCCTCGACCACCCCGGTGGAGATGTCGATCATCGGCTTGATCGACAGCAGGGAGCCGAGCATGGCCTGGGCGCCGCCGATGCGGCCCCCCTTCTTCAGGTTCTCGAGGGTGTCGAGGCAACCGAAGACGTGGGTGCGGATGCGCAGGTCCTCGACGAGGGCGACGACCTCGTCGGCCGACGCGCCGTCGGCGGCCCGCTGGGCGGCCAGCAGCACCTGCGTGCCGAGGCCCGCCGTGATCGACTTGGAGTCCACGACCCGTACGTCGACGTCGTCACCGATGGCTCGGGCCGCGTTCTCGGCCGCCGCCATGGTGGCGGAGAGGTCGGAGGAGATGTTGATGCAGACCACGGACGATGCGCCGGCGTCGGCCTGGCGGCGGAAGGCGGCTTCGAACCTGCCGGGCGAGGGGGCGGCGGTCTCGGGCAGCTCGCTGCGCTGGTCCATCTTGACGTAGAAGTCCTCGGCCGACAGCTCCGACCGGTCCTCGAACTCGTCGCTGCCGAAGCGGATCGACAGCGGCACCACCTCGATGCCGAGGGCGCTGGCCTCCTCGTCGGTCAGGTCGCAGGCGCTGTCGGTGACGATGCGGACGCCAGCCATGGTGCTCTCCGGAGGTGCTCGTCGGTCGGGGACCCAGGGGGAACGGACCCCCCGGTTCGGGGATTGTCTAGCCCATCGACCCCTCGACCGGCCCCGGGTCCCGCGGTGCGTCGCGACGGGTCCGCCGCCAGCTGCGGATCCACCACACGACGAGGACGACGAGCGCGCCGAGCGACAGCAGCAGCCCCACCCCGCTGATCGCGGTGGAGCGCACGTTGAGCTGGCGGCCGTCCAGCCGGATGCTGCCGTCGGGCGTCCAGAGGGCGACCGACACGGGCACGGAGCCGGTGGCCAGCGCCTCGACCGGCACGTCGACGCGCAGGGCGTCGCCAGCCTCGACGGTGACGGGCAGGTCCTCGCCGTCGGGGAACCGGAGCCGGTCGCTGGTCGAACGGATGACGACGTCGACGGGGAACGGGTTCGCGTTCTCGACCGTCACGGGCAGGGTCCCTCGGCGTGACGTGAGGTTGAGGTTGCGCTCACCGCTCAGGCGGACGCTGCCGAAGGCGCTGCCGAGCACCTCCTCGACCGTGTCCATGGCCGCGTCGCGGCGGGGGGCGGGGGTGGTGGTGGCCAGCGCCGTGGCCGCCTGGAGGCGCATGTCGTCGGCGCGGGACGACTGCGGTCCGATGAGCTCTTGGTACGAGTCGAGCTGGCCGGTGATGGCGAGGACCCGGTCGGCGATGTCACCGAGGTCGGGCCCGGTCGCACCGGTGCGCTCGACCGGTGCCGATCCCTCCGCCACGAGGGTGCCGACCAGCCCGAGGCCGCCGGTGCGCACGGGGGTGGCGGGGTCGTCGAGCAGGGCGAGCAGGCCGGCGAGGACCGAGTCGGCGTGCAGCTGGCCGGGGCGGACCAGGACCACCGGCCGTCCCTCGTCGTCCTCGTCCTCGTCGGGGGCGGGGGTGACAGGGGGGAGGAGCAGGCGAGCCAGGGC
>CAZCJT010000620.1:0-1895 GCA_964498565.1 uncultured Acidimicrobiaceae bacterium | reverse complement strand
AGCTCGGCGGCCTCGACGGCCACCGAGACGGCCACGTCGCGCAGGGCGGCGAGGTCGGGCGTGGTCACGCTCAGGCGCCCGGGTCGCGGCGTTCGGCCTGGTCGCGCCCGTGCTCGATGACGCGCCACTCGCCCATGGCCCGCATGGCCAGCACGGCCACGATGCCCACCCCCACGGCGAAGGCCACGGCGCCGACGAGGCCGCCGATGCCGGCCCAGACCGTGCCGTCGCCCTCGGTCTGCATGTCGGTGAAGGCGTACCCGATGAGCCCGCCGCACAGGCCGGCGACGAGGATGGCCACGAACGCCAGGATCCGGGCGCCGGTGGAGGGCAGCGCCGACGGCGCGTACTCGGACTCGGGGAGCTGGGGCACGCGTCGAGGCTAGGTCCCGCCCCCACATCTCGCGACTTCGCCGCCTCAGGTGGCCCGCAACCAAGAGATTTCCCGTCAGGAGGGCCCGACCGTAGGTTGATCGGCCGTGACCGAGGAGCAGCCGGCGGGCGCCGAGCGCTGGGGCGAGCGCCGGTTCGACCGGGCCGACTGGGCCGCCCTGCGGGCGCACGAGTCGGTCCCGATCCACGAGGAGGACCTCGAGGAGCTCGAGGGGATCAACGAGCACCTCTCGATGCGCGAGGTCGAGGAGGTCTACGTCCCGCTCGCCCGGCTGGTGCACCTGCGCGCCGGCGTCACCCGATCGCTGCACGACGCCACCGGCGCGTTCCTCGGCCGCTTCCGCCCGCACGTGCCGTTCGTCATCGGCGTGGCCGGTTCCGTGGCGGTCGGCAAGTCCACGACCTCCCGCGTCCTCCAGACCCTGCTGGCCCGCGCCCCGGAGCGGCGGCGGGTGGAGCTGGTGACGACCGACGGGTTCCTCCTGCCCAACGCCGAGCTCGAGCGGCGCGGGCTCATGCAGCGCAAGGGCTTCCCCGAGAGCTACGACACGCCCCGCCTGGTGCGCTTCCTGGCCGACCTCAAGGCCGGTCGACCGGCGCTGGAGATCCCGGTCTACAGCCATGTCGTCTACGACGTCGTCGCCGACGACGTGCAGGTGGTGGACCAGCCCGACATCGTCATCGTCGAAGGGCTCAACGTCCTCCAGGTGCCGCCCACCACCGCCGAGCACCACCCGTCGGTCTTCGTCTCGGACTTCTTCGACTTCTCCATCTACGTCGACGCCGACGAGGCCCACGTCGAGGAGTGGTACCTCCAGCGGTTCCTCACCCTGGTGGAGGGTGCCCGCGACGACGACGGCGCCTTCTTCCACCGCTTCGCCGGCCTCGACGACGCCGCCGCGGAGGGGCTGGCCCGCGGCATCTGGCGGTCGGTGAACCTGCCCAACCTCCACGCCAACGTCCTACCCACGCGCGACCGGGCCGACCTCGTGCTGCACAAGGGCGCCGACCACGACGTGCACCGGGTGGTGCTCCGCCTCCGCTGACCTCGGGTAGGGAGCCCCATGCCCGAACAGCCCTTCCGACCCATCGGCGCCGCCACCCCCGTGCTCGAGGCCACCGCCGGCGCCGCTGCCGCCGCCGTGATGGGCGCCGCCTCGGCCATCCGCCGCAAGCGCGCCTTCCACCCCGACGGCGTCGCCTTCGAGGCGTCCTTCCAGGCCACCGGTGCCCACCACGGCGCAGCCCTGCTCGACGATGCCGGCCGCCACGACGCCATCATCCGGCTGTCGCGGGGCGTCGGCCTGCCCCGATCCGTCCCCGACTTCCTCGGCCTCGCCGTCCGCATCCCCGACGCCCACGGCCCCGACCAGCACCAGGACCTGCTCCTCGTCAGCGCCGGCGACCGCCCCGGCCTGCGCCACGCCCTCGTGCCGGCGCGCCGCTTCGACCACGACCGCTTCTCCACGCTGCTGCCGTACGAGGTCGGCGGGCGCAAGGTC